>RFHX01000046.1 GCA_003695725.1 Candidatus Schekmanbacteria bacterium | reverse complement strand
GTATATATATCCATTATTGAAGATGATATGACCTAAATTGTTTATTGTCAAATTATGCATTTTTATAAAAATGTATTAAAATATAAATACTATGAAAAATTCTACAAAGGCAGTAATTCTTTCAGGATTGGCTTTCCCGGGCTTAGGTCAAATTGTGATGAAATGTTATGTTAAAGGCATTTCATTCATAATAGCTACATTGACGGGACTGATTGTTTTTTTGGTAAAAGCTGTCCGAATTTCGCTGTCCATATTGGATAAAATTTCAGCCGAAGGCAATTCAATTGATATTGCCGCTATAACAGATGCCGCAAACCGAGCAGTTAAAGATTCTGATTCACAAATATTAAAATACAGCTTATTTTTTATAATCTTATGCTGGGCTGTTAGCATTATAGATGCATACATAACCGGCCGAAAAAAAGACTTGGGAAAAAAGGAATAACTCATTGTTTTTTCTTATCTGAGGATTCGATGATTAAGGAAAAACTGAGGCATTTATTCCTTCCTCTTTTTTTCTCTTTGCCTTGAATATTGGATTTTTGATTTTCCCTCTTTTACCCTTTTTATTCTTTTTCACCATCAGTTTTGCGTAGCTGTCGATTGCTCAACTTATAGATAATAAGGCCAAAAAAGTATTTCCAACTTCATTATGGCTTTTTTCTTTTTTATGAGTTATTAAATTTTCTATGAGTATTAGAAAGATTATAATTATTCTATTCTTGATTTCCTTTGCTTTTCCTCTTTGTGTTTCTGCAGATAAGGAAATTACTGTCCTTTTTACTTCAAGCACACGCAACACCTTTCTTGCATGTGGATGCCCCGGCAACCCTTTTGGAGGATTATCACAGCGCGCCTTTATGGTTGAAAAAATAAGGAAAGAGAAGGATGATGTATTGCTTCTCGATGGTGGTGACATTTTTCCTGTACAGATGTCTTCTTTTGAGAAAAGAAAATTGCCATATATACTTCAAGCATATTCGATTCTTCACTATGACGCTGTAATACCCGGTGAAGCAGATTTGGGCGAGGGATTGGAATTTCTTTTGAAGGAAATAAACGAAAAAAATATTCCTTTCATATCAACTACAATCTTTAGCAAAAGGGCAGACTCTCTTGTTTTCCCTCCATATCTGATAAAAGAACTAAATAATGTAAAAGTTGCTGTGATCTCATTGACTTTACTTGATGAAGAAGCATTGAAATCTAATGGATTATCCAATGAAATAAGAATAAATGACAATCCTTCGAGGATTCAACAATATATCAATTATCTAAAAAAACGCGCTGATATCATTATTGCCCTTTCTCATTCAAGCATTGTGGAAGCTATTATGCTCACGAGGAAATTTCCTGAAATTTCTTTCGTGATCGAAGGACACTATGAATCAGATTATCCGCACCGCTCAGATGAAGGAAGAGTGCCGGTATTCAATGCAGGCAAAGAGGGTGAATATTTAGGAAGGCTACTCATTCATCTCGATGCAAAAAATAAGATCACTAAGATTGATGATGAATTCATAGCTATGTCTAAATTACTGCCTTCTCATAGAAAGACTGAAGAATTGTTTTTGAGTTATCTTGATAGAGTAAAGAAGGATACAAAAGAAGGTGAACGAATCCCTGAACTCGAAGCATATAGACAAGGACTTTGGAATTTCTATTCTTCTAATGACAAATGTATCGATTGCCATAGTGACCAATATGAACAATGGATTGAAACGCCACATTCAAGAGCTTTTGATGCACTCGTTAATGCAGGGCGGGAATATGACCCAGAGTGTCTCTACTGCCATACTACAGGATATGGAAGGGATGGAGGGTTCATAAATTATGAAAAGACTCCTGAAATGATTTCAGTGGGATGCACAAGTTGTCATGGCGTTGACAAGAAGCATCCAAATTCAAATAAAGAGCCGATGACTGTTTCTCAGAAGATATGTATAGTTTGTCATACAAAGGATAAAGACCCTGCTTTTTCGTATGAAGATTTTATATTGAGAATAATTCATTGAATTTATGTATGAGCGATTTGAATTGACGCTCAAAGGACTATTTGATATTTTTAAAATTAAGAATATTTATTCAGTTTATTTATTTTCAGAGGAAAGTGAATGATAGAAGGTGTAAAAACAAAAAAATTGCGGGTCATTCCTGATGAAAGAGGCCGTTTAATGGAGATGCTTCGCGCGGATGATGAGATTTTTATAAAATTTGGACAAGCATATTTGACTACTGCTTATCCCGGCGTTGTAAAGGGATGGCACTATCATAAAAAACAGTACGACAATTTTATCGTCGTAAAAGGTATGATGAAGGTTGTACTTTACGACAGGCGTGAAGATTCGCCTACCTACAAGGAAATAAACGAATTTTTTATGGGTGAGCATAATCCAATGCTTTTACAAATCCCTCCCTTGGTGCTTCATGGTTTTAAGTGTATTAGTGAGAATGAAGCGCTTGTGGTAAATCTTCCGACGGAGCTATATAATTACGAATCGCCTGATGAATACAGGGTATCACCGGATTCTTCAGAAATTCCCTATAACTGGGAAAGAAAAAACGGCTAACTTTTTAAAAAAGTATAACTATCATCTTTTTGAAGGGCAGGACAGGTGAAGGTCCTCATCACAGGAATAACAGGGTTTGCGGGAAGCCATCTTGCCGATTACATCCTATCTTTAAATGAGAATATAAAAATTTACGGCACATGCCGCTGGAGAAGCAACAGAGAGAATATTGAACATCTTTTAGGTAAAATAACCCTTTTTGAATGTGACCTCAAAGATGCTTCTTCAGTCAAGAGTGTCATTGATTCAATAAAACCGGATAGAATTTTTCATCTTGCTGCTCAAAGCTTTGTTTCAGCTTCGTGGAATCTTGCCTCAGAAACAATCAAGAATAATATTATTGGCAATTTGAACCTCCTCGAAGCTGTACGGCATGCAGGGATTTCTCCCCGCATTCAGATTGCTTGTTCAAGTGAGGAATATGGAATGGTGAAGGAAGAAGAGCTTCCCATAACTGAAAAAAACGAACTAAGGCCTCTAAGCCCTTATGCAGTGAGTAAAGTGGGACAGGATTTATTAAGCTACCAATATTTCCAAAGCTATGGGATCGATGTGGTACGGACTAGAGCTTTCAACCATACAGGACCGAGGAGAGGACATGTTTTTGTTGCATCTGACTTTGCAAAACAGATTGCTGAAATCGAGGCAGGTAAGCGGGAGCCAGTGATTTATGTAGGGAATCTGAAGGCAAGGAGAGATTTTACTGATGTCCGTGATGTTGTGAAAGCCTATTGGCTGGCACTCGAGAAATGTAAATCAGGAGATGTATATAACATATGTTCGGGGAAAGACTGCTCTATGGATGAGTTATTGCATATGCTCTTGGCGGAAAGCAGGGTAGATGTTGAAGTAAAACAAGATCCAGCAAAGATGAGGCCATCTGATGTTCTTGTTTTAAGAGGTGATTACAGCAAGTTTGAAGCAGAAACCGGATGGAAGCCGCAAATCCCTTTCAAAAAAACGCTTCAAGATATTTTGAATTATTGGCGTTCTAAAATTAATTGAGATGGATAGAAGGAATTGATGTCGATTGTCTGAATATTCCTCTATCATTGTCCTATTTGCCAGTATTTCTGCATTCCCCTTCGGGTATTTCGCAATTTACTTTTTTAAATGCTTTAGTTTGAGAATTTAGCGATTTGATGTTTTTAAAAGGGATGATCAAATAAGGATAGATGTCTGTAGAAGTTGGTGAGCGATATTGAAAGGATTTCAATGCAATTTGTTTTTCTGACATTGGCTTAAATATTAGCATAAGAATGCTTTCTTAGAGATGCAGAATTGTAATAGTAAGCGGATTATAAATCTATTTGGAACAGATATGTTCAGATATAGCAGAATAAAATATATTGATTCAGTTCCAAATCCTGTGCTAATAATTTTTCGTTTCGACTTGAAACAAAAATATATCCATCGGCTTTTGAAAACCTTTGAGAGAAAATGGCAGAAAGCAATAGAAAGATTGTATCTCAAAATAAAAAGGCATATTTTCAATATGAAATCCTTGAAAAGTATGAAGCAGGAATGTCGCTTTTAGGTTCTGAGGTCAAAGCATTGAGAGAAGGCCGGGCAAACCTCAGAGACAGCTATGCAAGGATTCTTGACGGCGAGGTTTATCTTTTAAACTGCCATATAAGTCCCTACTCTCATACTGGATATGAAAGTCATGATCCGCTGAGAAAAAGAAAACTTTTATTAAAGAGGCAGGAGATTAATAAGCTTATAGGAAAAGTTGAAGAAAAGGGTTTTTCCCTTATTCCAACAATGATTTATTTCAAAAATGGCATAGCAAAAGTAGAATTAGCTCTTGCCAAAGGCAAGAAACTCCATGATAAAAGAAGAGCAATTAAGGAAAAGGAAGTTAGAAGAGAGCTTGACCGCGAGATTAAGGAAAGAAAAGGCAGATGATGTTACAGAGTTTAAAGAAGATAAATGAGAGAATGTTAAAACATATTGAAATAATATTACTAATAGTCCTTTCCCTTCTTCCTTCCTTTGGCTTTTCTCAGGATGTCGAAGAAGAGAAAACAGATAATATTGGCTTAGTGCTCATCAACCCTGCCCATGGAGGCAGAGACACAGGATTAACGATTAATGAGAAGATTAAAGAGAAAAACATCACTCTTGGATTATCGAGAAAGATACTCGAGATTGCCGGAGATGAATCCCCTTTTGCAATAAAAATGACAAGAAATTCCGACATAGGACGCAGTGAAGAGGAAAGGATTGAATTGGTCAACAATTTGAAGCCTTTTGCATTTGTTAGTCTTCATATTGGCTCATCATTTGACCCTTTGGTAAGAGGAATGAAAATCTATGTTTGGGCAAATACAATGGGTGCAATTTCATCTGGCAAAGTTGAGTCAGGAGGGAAATGGTGGGAAAAAGCGGGAAATAATCTACTAAAAGACTACAAAATACGTCTTTTAGAGGAAGCACAGATTGATTTTTTGAGCCAAAGCAAAGAGCTTGCAGAAGAGATAAGAAACGAAATTATAAAAATTCGTGGAATTCCCTGCACCATCGAGACAGCGCCTGTAAAAGAACTATCTACTATTGGTGCCCCTGCTGTTTCAATCGAAATATTGCAGGCGAGTAATGAATCTGACAGAAAGATGATTGTTGATGAAGATATGATGACACAAATTGCAGAAGCCCTTTTCAATGGCATCCAAAATTTTGTCAAGAGTCAAATAACGATTGAAAAATGAGTAAGATAAATATGAAAAAAAAGAAACTTAAGTATTTCTGCATTTCCTTTATTGTTATATTTTTTTCAATAGCAGTCTTTGTTCAAGGATGCAATAAATTACCGCAGGGAGAAAAAGATACTTCCTTACAGAGAAAAACAGAAGAAAATCTTACTGAAGAAAAAGAAATAACGTTTTTCTATCCTTATCGCGGCGGACTTTCTTCAAAGAATAAGATAATAGAGCTCGAATCTGAAAGTTCATTGGAAGAACGGATAATGAAAGCTTTATCCATACTTTTTGCCAATAATGAAGACACTGACAACTATTTACCTAAGGATGTAAAGATTTTAGATATATTTGTTGATGATGATTCTATTGTTTATGTAAATTTAGACAGCGAGGTTTTTCATAACGAAAGTTTGGCTGCAACATTAGAAAGGGAATTTGTTAGCGCTGTTGTACTTACTGTGTTGAAAAATTTCCCTGAAGCATCGGCTGTAAAAATTCTTGTCAAGAATGAGGAAAGAGAAACCCTTGCAGGGCATATCGATATTTCAAAACCATTCTATCTGGCTGCTGGCAGAAATGAAGAAGAGGAGATACTTTTTTGAATAAAGGAAGTATTGGCATATTTGATTCAGGCATAGGAGGGCTTTCAGTTTTTCGTGAAATAGCATCAAAACTTCCAAAGGAAGATATAATATATCTTGGCGATACAGCACGGGTGCCATATGGCACTAAGTCAGAGGAAACGGTAAAAAGGTATGCTTTGCAAAATGTCAAATTTCTTATTGATAAAAAAATTAAGATTCTTGTTGTTGCCTGCAACACTGCATCTGCCTATGCGATTGAGGCAATTCAATCTGAATTTGAAATTCCTGTTACAGGTGTAATTAAACCCGGTGTGGAAGCGGCATATAGAATAAGTAAAAAGCGAAAAATTGGAGTCATTGGCACAAAAGCTACAATATCGAGCGGCGCTTATGAGCGTGAGTTGAAAAAACTTATGCCTGAATGTGAAATCTATACCACAACCTGTCCTTTGTTTGTTGCCCTTGCTGAAGAAGCAATGTTTGACAATGAAATTACAACTTTGACAGTAAAACATTATCTTGAAGATTTAAAAAGAAGCGGCATCGATACTTTAATTCTTGGATGTACGCATTATCCCTTTCTTAAAAAAGCCATAGGAAGATTTATGGGTGAAGATGTCCAGCTTATAGATTCGAGCATTGAAACGGCGGCAGTTGTAAAAAAAATACTTTTGGACAATTCACTTATGAACAGTGAAAATTCAGAGGGAAAATATGAAATATTTGTAACTGATGATTCCTCTCACTTCAGGAAGACAGCAGAGATATTTTTGGATAATTATGCCAATGGTAAACTGCATAGAATAGATATTTAGAAAGGATTGTTATGGGAAAAAAGAAAAGAGCAAGTAATGAAATAAGAGATGTGAAAATATCGCCTTGGCCAGTCAAATATCCAGCAGGCTCAGCCCTTATCGAAATGGGTGATACCAAGGTTTTATGTTGCGCTAATATCTTAGATGAGGTTCCTCCATTTCTTATTGGGCAAGGGACAGGATGGGTTACAGCTGAATATTCTATGTTGCCTGCTTCGACAGGAACAAGAAACAGGCGTGAGAGAGGGGGAAAAATAAGCGGCAGGACGCAGGAGATACAGCGTTTGATTGGAAGAAGTCTTCGTTCAGTCGTGGATATGACAAAATTAGGAGAAAGAACAATAATCATTGACTGCGATGTTTTGCAGGCAGATGGAGGAACGAGAACAGCATCGATAACAGGAGCATTTGTGGCAATGACTTTGGCTGTCGAAAAGCTATTGAGTGATGGAAGCATTGAAGAAAATCCTATAACCGATTATGTTGCAGCTGTAAGCATAGGTATAATAGGCGGAAAAATTCATATTGACCTGGATTATGAACTTGATTCCAATGCAGATGTCGATATGAACCTTGTAATGACGAAAAAAGGTGAAATAGTTGAAATACAGGCAACTGCTGAAAAAGAATCATTTTCAAAGGAAACACTTTCAAAACTCATCTTGAATGCTGAGCGTGGTATAAAAAAGCTTTTCAAAATACAAGCAGATGCTATAAAATGCGGACTTAAAAAAATCAGGTGATTTTTTTATTTCAGTTTTTTCCGGCGTAATAAAAATTGGCAAAAGCACACTAAGGAATGTTTATAGTTGAAGAGATTACAAGAATTAAATGAAGTGGAGATAGAAAATGGTTCAATATGGTGATTTTCGCGGATTTTTGAAACTCCTTGAAGAGAAAGATGAGTTAAAAAGAGTGTCAAAGGAAGTTGATTGGGATCAGGAAGCAGCGGCAGTTTTTGTCAGGTCTGCAAAAAAGAAAAATCGCGCTCTCTTGTTTGAAAAGGTAAAAGATTCGAAGTTCCCACTTGTAATAGGCGTTCTTACTTCACCTGAGAGGATACGGCTTGCCGTTGAAAAGGATGAGGGTGGATTTGACAAATTTGTAGAAGAACATCTCAATACAAAACGCGATGATTTTCCTCCTAAAATTCTGGATAATGCGCCTTCTCAGGAGGTTGTTGTTGAAGGTGATGATGTTGACCTTTTTTCTCTGCCTATTCCCAAATACAATGAAAAGGAAGGCGGAAGATACCTGACGGCAGGAGTTTCAATAAGTAAAGATCCTGAATATGGATCGAGAAATGCAGGCATATACAGAATGATGGTAAGGGACAGGAATGAACTGAATGTAAATTTCGGTTTCCCAAACAGGCATCTTCTTGTCCATGCTAAGAAGAGTATGAAGGGTGGCAAGCCTTTGTCATTTTCAATAGCCATCGGTGTTGATCCAGCTCTTTGGCTGTGTGCGGCTATGCCTTTGCCTGCAAAATATGATGAAATCAATCAGGCAGGGGCAATAATGGGAAAAAGTGTTGAACTTGTTAAGGGAAAGACCATTGACACTGAAGTGCCTGGAAATGCAGAATTTATACTTGAATGCGAATTTGACCCTACAGTAATGAAACCTGAAGGTCCTTATAACGATTTTCAAGGCTATTATACAAAGGTGAAGGATAATTATGTTGTGAAGGTAAAAGCGATAACCCATAGAAAGGATGCAATATTTGAAACAAGTATGACAGGTCAGGTGCCGGAAGGTGAGATGGAAATATACCGCCACCTCTTGCTTTCTCAGCAGAAGGTGCAGTTGAAGAGAGTTATACCGCAGGTTGAGGCGATGACATTCGATGCGGCGAGTATGGGGCATATCTATATCGTTTCAGTCAGGAATAAGAGACCCTTTATGGCAAATCAGATAGGCAGTGCAATCCTTTCCTTCCCTTGGAGTAATATGGTGAAGATGGTTATTGTTGTTGATGATGATATCGATGTATTTGACCCAGCGCAAGTAATGTGGGCTATAGCAACAAGAGTGGATTTTGAAAAGGATGTTACACTTTTGCCTTCGATGCCGGGTGCAAGTTTTGATGTAGGCACAGGCGGAAGAAGAGGCGTAACAAAGATGATACTTGATGCTACTAAAAAACTTGAAGAAGAAGGCTATCCGGGACAATTCCCTGAAGCTGGCAAGCCTTCAGCCGAAGTTTTGGAAAAAGTTATCAAAGAATGGGATTCATACGGTTTGGATTGATAAAGATTATTTCGTAACAAAAAGATTTAAAAAATTAGCTTTTCCAATGAGCATAAGGATGTAATGCCAAGCATTAAAAGAATTATTGAAGCCGGTTCAGGCACTGGATAATTTCCGAGACTCTGTCCTGCATTAATCTTTCCCGGGTTTCCAAGCCCTTCTCCCCAAGGCGAGAGAATGCTTTCAGAGAAGCTTTCAGCTTTAGTCTCGTTACCTGACATAATGGAAATCTTGAAAATAGAGTTGCCTGCTGTAATATCAGGATAGATGAAATCTTGTAGAATAATATCATTGCCATTACCAATTACAAAATCAACTGAATCAATTAAAATTATTTCTTCACCAGAATTATGAAGACTTAAGCTTGAAGAAGTCACTCCCGCATAGATTGAGAAATCACTATAAATATCTGAAAATGATACTGTCCCGTCCTTTTCCGTTATAACGAAGAAATTGCCAGCAGGCACATTTGTTATATCTTGAAAACCGCTGCGCTGAGAAATACTATCGAAACTGACGCCTCCATCGTCGCTGATGAAGAATCTCGTCAAATCGATGCTTTGATTCGTGCCATTGAAAAGCTCTATCCATTCTCCTCCTGATTCTGAAACTATCGGATCATACATTATTTCACTGATTTCTATGCCTTTATTGATATTTAAGGGGAGTGCAAGGGCAGTAACTGCCTCTAAGAGAACCATTAAAAATATAACAAATGAAAACACTTTCTTAAAAGTAGAATATATGACCATAATCTTCTCCATTCTGTTTAATCTAAAAATATATAAAAATATATAAATATAGCAATAAAAGTCAATTAATATTTCTTTCTTGATTTGAAAGGGAGTGGCTGCGGAGTATTCCTTTAACCTCTCAATGCTTTTACAATATCGATCTTTGCTGCGCGTATTGACGGCAGGAGTCCTCCTGCAGTACCCATAATTATGGCAAATATCATTGATTGGATAGCTATTTGGGGAGAGAGCTTAAAGTCGAAGGCAAGCTCTGAGAAGGTTTGCCAATTGATAGTTGAAATTGTAATCAACTGCATAAAAGAAGCCGCAAACAACCCTATGATGCCTCCAGAGATTGATATAAGAAGGCATTCAATCAGAAATGCCGTAAGTATATTTTGCCTTGAAAAACCAAGTGCTCTTAGTGTTCCTATCTCCTGAGTCCTTGAGCCCACAGCTGCATACATCGTTATCATAGCTCCTATAACAGCACCAAGACTAAAGATGACTGTGACAGTAACTCCCAAAATTTTTAAAAAGGTTGCTAACATTTCTGACTGTTCAGCGTAGTATTGATTTTCTCGCTTTACTTCTGCTGTCAGCCGCTGGTCATTTTCAACTGCCTTTTTAAATTTCTTGAAGTTTTCACTTCCTGCAACTCTTACGAGAACAGATGAGTAGATGGGCCTTCTAAAGGCATCCATAATTTGGTCGACATCTCCCCATATTTCAGAATCGAAGCCGCTTTTTTGAGCATCGAAGATGCCTACAATCCTCCATTGTTTGCCTGCAAACTTTACTGTATTTCCAAGGGCAATTCCTTGAAAATTTTTAGCTATAGCAGAACCAACGATTATTTCTTCAAGCCCTTTTTGCCATCTTCTTCCCTTTATTATTTTTATTTGGGGCCTCAATTTTAGGGATGCATCGTCAGCGCCGCGCACTGTTACATTGGATACTGATCCTGAAAATTTTCTGGGAAGTGTTATAAGTACATTTACCTCTTTTGCGGCAAGAAGTTTCCCATTTTCATCGAGGGAGATTTCAGGGCGATTGATTATGATCGATGCCTGCTCTTTTGATAAACTGCTCTGAATTTCCGTGCCTGAAGATTTTCTGATAATGATGGCATTTTCCGGCGAGCCGGTATCTATCAAAGTTTTTTCAATTCCATATGTCAACATTAGCACATCAGCAAAAACGAATACAACAAGAGCTATTCCAAGGGCAGTAAGAAGTGTTGTAAGTTTTCTTGCCCAAATGTTTCTGAAGTTGTAATAGATTGGTATCGCCATTTGTATTCTATCCTATTTTCCTTAAGCTTGTCGCTATAGGTGTTTTTGCGGCATTTAAAGAAGGAAAGATAGCCGCGCTGATTCCAACTCCTATAGCTATAAAAAAACTGTAAACGATAGTTTCAGGTGATATTTTGAAAACAGGCAAAAAAGTTTCTACTAATTTCGCAAAATAATTTGCCAATGGGAAAGTGGCAATTGTGCCTAAAATTGCACCTAATATTGCTATCACAACCGATTCACCCATAATCAAATATGTTAAAGTCAAGCCGTTAAAGCCAAAAGTTTTCAGTGTAGCGTATTCAGGTATCCTTTCCCGTGCTGCCATTGCCATTGTGTTTGAAAGAATGACTAGTATGACAAGTATAATGATGATTGATACTATTCTTAGCGCTTGAATAATTGCATCAGTCATTGAAAGAAATCCCAATTGAAATGCTTTTTCAGTTTCTGTGATTGTTTCAGCTGATGAATTTTTAAATTGAGCATCGATTTTTTCACTGATTTGCGCTGCATAATCAGGGTTGTCGATATGAAGCAAAAACCATCCAACCTCATCGGGCTGAAACATACCTGTTTCTTTTATTCTTTCATTGAGATATTCCCAATGGAAAAAAAACATTGTTTCATCGGTGCTCTTTTTTGCGCCGTGATATATTCCCGCAATATAGAAATCCCATTCTCCTGCAAAAATGGTTCCTGTAATTCGTATGGTGTCTCCCTTTTTCCACCCAAATCTTTTTGCCAACGCTCTGCCTACAATGCAGGAATTACGCATTGAAAGATAAGTCCTTTTATCATTTTCGTCTATAAGTATTTCAGGATAGAGGTCTATATAATTAGGGCTGACTGAAAAGATAGCGATAAAATTTTTTTCTGTTTTATAAAATCCGCCAAACCAGTTGCCGTATGCCACATCAGTTACTCCTTCAACGCTTTTGATTTTTGTTTTGTAAGCGAGAGGCAGAGGGGAAATAATTGAAATAGCATTGCGTGTTACTATTCTGTTTTCTGATGCCATATTGACTCCAAAATACCATGCTTCAAGGACAGTATTGATAATTGCATACGAAGTTATTGCTATTGCAAGTCCAAGCACAGTAAGTATCGTGCGCAGTTTATGGCGCATCGCATTTTTAAAAATCAGTTTAGATAGAGTCATTTTTTAACGAAGTAAAAAGTTTTAAACGAGCATTCCCTTATCGAGATGGCGCTGAATATGGGCTTTCTCTGATGCCCTTGGGTCATGTGTAACCATAACGATAGTTTTGCCGAATTCTTCATTGAGTTTTGTCAAAAGTTCAAGCACATCTTCAGCCGATTGTTTATCAAGCTCCCCTGTTGGCTCGTCTGCCACAAGAAGAAGAGGGTCTGAAACCAATGCTCTTGCTATTGCAACTCTCTGTTCCTGCCCGCCTGAAAGCTGTGTAGGGTAATGATCCATTCTGTCTGCCAATCCTACCATTGACAAGGCAGTTATTACATGCTCTTCCCTTTCTTTGCGGGACAAGTCCGTTAGAAGCAATGGGAGTTCTACATTGTCGAATGCTGTCAATACAGGGATCAAATTGTAGGATTGAAAAATAAAACCTATATTTCTTGCCCTCCATCTAGCTAGTTCGCTTTCTTCAAGTTCAGTTATATCAACACCTCCAACAACGATTTTACCCTTATCAGGATAATCGATTCCTGCAATCAAATTGAGCAGAGTTGTTTTGCCTGAACCGGAAGGTCCCATCAAAGCAAGAAATTCCCCTTGCGGTACTGAGAATGAAAGGTCTTTGAGAACAGGTATTTCTATATCGCCTCTCCAATATGATTTTGAAACATTTTTTATTTCGATAAGATTTCTGTTCATTATTCCCTTATTTCGACCTTCACATTATCTTTGACTCTTTCTGAGGGGTTGAGAATTATTTTCGTCCCTATTTCGGGACCTTCCAACAGTTCTAAAAAGTCTCCAAGTTTCTTCCCTACTTTGACAACAATCTCCTTTGCTCGTCCGTCATTTATCGAGAAGACAACCTTTTTACCTCCTCTTTCAATGACGGCACCAACAGGCACCACCTTCAAGGTTTTTTCTATCATTTCCTTACTGACTTCTTCCTTCAAAAAGGAGACTCGGGTGCTCATTTCCGGCAAGACTCTTTCATCTTTGTCGATGAATGCCACTTTTGTAAGAATTGTTGCTTTAGCCCTTTCTGCAGTAGGGACGATTTTATGCACTTTACCTCGATATTTTATATCAGGATAGGCATCTAAGGTTATTATGCACGGTTGTCCCACTTTTACGAGATTTATATTGTTTTCAGATACATCTGCTTCTACAATCAATGAGTCCATATCAGCCATTGTTACGACTGCGGCTTTGGAATTAACAGAGGAAGCAAAAGGGGCAACTATCTCACCAACATCAGCATTTTTAGTAAGTATAGTACCGTCAAAGGGGGCATGAATAAAAGTGTTTTCATACTGTACTTTTGCTTCCGACACTGCCGCTTCAGATGCCGCTATATCTGATTCAGCTGAATTAAGCGATGCTTTTGCCTTATCGAAACGGGCAAAAGCGGCATCATAGAGTGATTTTGATATAGTACCGCTTTCATAAAGCTTCTTTTTTCTTTCATAATCGAGCTTGGCATCATCATATTCTGCCTTTGCTTGCTTATAACGAAAACGTGCTGTAACGAGATTTGCTTTAGCCCGATTGAGAGTTGCCAAGGCATCCCTATTTTCAAGGCGCGCTATGATATCTCCTTTCTTTACTCTATCGCCTTCCTCTACTGCAAGATATTCAAGCCGCCCTGTGCCTTTTGAAGCAACTGCCGCCTTCCTTTCAGCTACCACATATCCTGTGGCGTTGAGAAGTATTTTTGCTTGGTAAGGAAATATGGATGTAACAACCGTTGTTTCAACTTCCACGCTTGGTGTGAAAAAACCTAAACTGTAAAGAAGAATTAAGAGCGATATTATTATGATAACAGTGATAGTCCTTGAAAGAATCCTTCTTTTTTTCTTTTTCTTATAGTAAGTTTCTTCCGATGACCGGTCTATCTTCAGTTTATCAACATCCATTATCCACTCCTTTCACTTTAAACT
>RFHX01000045.1 GCA_003695725.1 Candidatus Schekmanbacteria bacterium | reverse complement strand
CCTGTCAATGTTGCCACTACAGGTTTTTTCATTGCCATAGCTTCAATCAAGCTTCTCCCAAATCCTTCATTAGCGCCTTCAAGAGAGGGAAATACTGCCACATCAAATGCCGATGTAATTTCAGCTATATTGCTCCTATACCCCGCAAAGACCACATTTTCTGAAACCCCCAAATTTTCTGCTTCATTCTTTAAAAAATTTAAATATTCACTTTCTTTCTTTGAAGTTTCACCTACAATCATAACTTTAATAGAAGGCACCTTCTCCTTTATAATTGCAGCCGCCCTGATGACTTCAAGCTGTCCCTTTTGCGGAGATACTCGCCCTACAATTCCAACCAATGGTGAATGGGGAGGAAGGGAAAACTTTTCCTTGACCTCACTCTGTACGAATTTTGAAGGATTAAATCTATTCATATCAACGCCATTATAAATTATCTCAACTTTATCTCTATATTTCCAGCCGTTAAAAGATTCAGCAACTTTTTGAGATACGCAAATTATTCTATCGGCTGAGGCAAGATTATATTTTTTGATTTTATCGTAGCTGAAAGTGTTTCTTATATGGCAGACAAGCGGAATTTTGAGGTTTTTTGCTATTATGCTGCCATAAGGATTGTCCCAAAGAGTGTTGCAATGAATAAGTGAAACAGACTGCTTTTTTGCATAGTCGATAAGCTTCTTCAAAATAAATGGACGGCTTAAGAATCCTTTTGCCTTTCTCCACATCTCCATTTTTACAATTTCATAGCCAATTTTTCTTTTTTTAAGCTCATCTGTAAATTTCCCTTCCGAAGAAGTTACAACTAAGGGGAGAAAATTCTCACTATTGAGGTTTTCCATAAGGAGAAGAAGGCTCTCAATTGCCCCTCCCATTCTTGTTACGCCTTGTATGTATAAAATTTTTTTAGCCATTGGAATTCAAAGTGTGAAACTAAGTATAAAAGGATATATTTTTTTACTGTATATAACCAAGAGCTTTCAAATCTCTTGATTTTTCCGGTGAAATCTCAGGACTGAATGAGTAATCATAAGGATATTTTTCCCTAAACATTTTTATTTCATTTAACATCGAAATGGCTCTTCCCTTATTTTCAAAAGCTACATTATGAATTTCATTTCTGTCTTCATCGAGATTGTAAAGTTCAACCCTCTCTGAAGGAAAACTTGCTATCAGCTTCCAAGGGGAGTCAATCAATGCAATCTGCTCTTCTGCTAAAAAGGGTCTAAGTATCGTCTTGGCTTTACGTCGTTGGACAAAAATATGCCTTTCTCTATCGCTTGATGTCATTTCACCTCTAAGCATATTTGCAAGGGATTTGCCATTAAAAGTAAAAGAGAAAGGATTCCCTTCGCATAGCTCAACGATGGTAGGCGCAATGTCAATCTGTTGAATTGGCATACCAATCCTTTTCCCGCTCTTTATCTTATTGTCCCATCTGAATACTGTCAACACTTTGATTGTTGGATTAAAAAGGTATTCTCCATGGTCAAAGGCATAGTTTTCTCTTTCTTGAAGTTCAGCCATATCTTCGCCATGGTCTGAAACTACAACATATAAAGGCAACGATTCGCCTTCCCTTATATATCCTTCTATCTCTCTTATTGTTTTTCCGAAATAGTAATCCATAAACGCTATCTCACCATCATAGAGAGAAATCATATATTCAATTTCCTGAGGATTATATTTCAAAGGTGGGTCGTCAAGAAATTCTCTATCCTTTGGAATCTGTCCCCTATAGCCATCATTGTAAATGCTGTTGAACGGATAGGGTGGGTTGTAGTCATAGTGGGGATCAAAAAAATGTATCCACAAAAAATAGGATTTTTTACCATTTTCCCTTAACCAATTTTTGACTATATGAAAGGTTTTGTCAGCGCTTCTCTCATCTTCAGGAGCTGAAATATAGTCAAATCCTTTTATCCCTAACTCTTGAGGATTGAGATGGGCACGGCTGACAATAGCGGCAGTTTCTTCTATGCCAATATTTTTTGCCCATAAAGCAAGAGAGAAGATATCGTCTCTTGTTATTTCATATCCGTTGCCCATTATTCCATGTACACGGGGATACAAACCTGTCAATATGGATGTATGGGCAGGGTCAGTTGTTGGCAGTGCGCTGTATGCTTCTGTAAAAAGTACTCCTTTTCGTGCAAAGGCATCAATATTTGGTGATGTATTTCGCTCATACCCTGCACATCCTAAATGGTCATAGCGCAAGGTATCAAAAGTTATAAGGACTATTCTCTTTTGGTCATGTCTTTCAAGGTGGTCATTTTCTGACAGATTGTGCGCTTTTAAACTGCCTGATTTAACAGTATATAAAACAATTAGTGCTATTAGAAACAATCCCGTCAATAAACGCTTCATATTGTCAAAATCTAATGAGTTACCAACTTTTGGCTTTCTTCTGCGCTTCTAAATTGGATTTCATAAAGTTTACTGTAAATACCCTTCTTTTTTAATAATTCTTCATGCCTGCCAATTTCGGCAATTGTGCCATCACTGAGTACAATGATACGGTCTGCATGAACAATTGTTGAAAGACGGTGAGCTATGACAAAAGTCGTTCTCTCCTTCATCAAGTTTTCAAGGGCTTTTTGCACCATTTTCTCAGATTCTGAATCAAGTGCTGAAGTTGCTTCATCGAGAATTAGAATATCAGGGTTTTTAAGAATTGCACGGGCAATCGAAATCCTTTGCTTTTCTCCTCCTGATAATCTTACGCCTCTCTCGCCTATGACAGTATCGTAACCATCAGGAAAAGCAGATATAAAATCGTGGGCATAAGCAAGCTTTGCAGCTTCTATAACTTCTTCCATAGCTGCATTCTGCCTACCATAAGCAATATTGTTGGCAATTGTGTCATTAAAAAGGAATGTCTCTTGTGTTACTATTCCTATCATTGAGCGAAGAGATGAAAGAGAAACTTCGGATATATCTATGCCGTCTATCAGGATTTTTCCTTCTGTAGGGTCATAGAATCGAGGTATTAGGTCAACTAAAGTAGATTTGCCAACGCCGCTTGGGCCTACAATAGCGACTATTTCTCCTTTCTTTATTGAAAAATTGATATTTTTCAAAACTAATCCATCCTTTTTGTTATACATAAAGGAAACATTTTCAAATTCAATTTTCTCTTTGAATGAATCAATATGGATGGGCGATTCACTTTCTTTAATTTCAGGCATCGTATCCATTAGCTCAAAGACCCTTTCAGCACCTGCCATAGCTTTTTGAATTTGATTGTTCATTTTAGTGAGTTTTCTCAAAGGGTCATAGAGAAGGGCAAGAGCCGCTAAAAATGAAAAGAATGTTCCCGGTGTGCTGTATCCGTTTATTACTCTAAATCCTCCATACCACAATATAAATGCGCCTGCTATGGCACCTAAAAACTCCATAAGAGGCGAACTTATTTCATTAACCCTTACTCCTTTCATACTTATATCAAAATTTCTTTTATTCACTTTTTGAAATCTTTTTTTCTCATATTCTTCCATAACAAATGCCTTTACTATTTTTATTCCTGAAAAGGATTCCTGAAGGACTGAATTTAGGCTTGCGCTGTTTTCCAAACTCTTTTTGCTTATTTTCTTAATTTTCTTTCCAAAAGAATTCATCATTATCCCTACAAAAGGGAGAATAAAAACCGCAATAATAGCAAGCTGCCAATCCTGATAAAAGAGCACAGCAATGAGCGAAAAGAGAGTAAAAATCTGCCTTAAAAAATCAGGAATAATATCAGAAGCAACAGAAGAAAGAATTTTTACATCGTTCGTTATCCTTGACATCAAAGCCCCGCAGGGAATTTTATGAAAAAAAGAAAGACTGAGACTTTGAATATGATTGTATAGATCTCTCCGAATTTCCATCACAACTTTCAGGGCAACATGCTTCATCAGGTAGTTTTGAAGATACCGCGCCATTCCCTGCACGCCAAAAAGGAGTAATATTCCTATTGGCAAAAGTATCAATTTTGTTTTATCACCTTTGAGAAAAATCTCATCAAGGGCAGGTTTAACAGCCCATGCCGTAAGCCCTTTGGTAGAAGAGACAACAAGAGCAAAAGATGTGCCAACGACCATCCTAAACCAGTATTTTTTTACATACTGAAACAGCCGACTGTATAGCTCTATCAAATTTGAGCCGCTAATTTTTTTTCTTTTTCTTTTTCCCATTGGCTGTCAACTATTTCTATGACATCTGAATCCTTCAAATCTGAATAAACGGCACAACTTGTGCCAATCCCCATTAATATCATTAAAAGAAATATCATTCTGCTTCGCCAGAAGCTTCCTATAATGCCATGGAAGAGTATTGCCGCAACACCTGTGAAACATCCCAAGAGAATAACTTTTTTTATGGAGTCATCGCTCTTTTTAATACCAGTATTTATTGTCTTGAAAAATGAAACAAAGAAAATAATTTGAGCAATCAATCCCGCAATCCCATTCTCTACAAGTGTTTCAAGAATCTGATTATGGGCATGTCCTAATTTCTGCTTTGCCCTTTTGGGTTTAAATCCTTTCTCTACATAAAGTTTATAAAAAATGTCAGAACCTGTTCCAGCACCTATTATAGGATACTTTTTTATAATCTTAACGGCTCCTTTCCAAACAAAGGGCCTTTCTACAAGGACTCTGCCGGGTTTCAAATAATCATCAAAATCAAAGATAGTTGTAACTCTTTTCATTATATTGGCAGGCAATATGAGAGGCAAAATGATTAAAATTACTGCAAGAGCATTAAGAATTTTTCTATCATAAAATATTCCACAGATAAGCAATCCCAAAATAATAGAAACCCAAGCGCCTCTCGATTGAGTAAATATCACTGCTGTCAAGCTGATAATGCCGAAGAAAAGCAAAGGTATTCTGCTCTTCCAATCCTTCACTTTCAAAGCATAAATAAGTATCAAAGGGAAAACAAGGTCTGCAAACATTCCAACTTTATTGTGATGGCCTAATGTAGCATCAAGTTTTCTTCCTGCCGGTCGTAATATTGCAAAATACTCCGCTAAGCCATAAATATTCATAAGGACAAAAGAAAACATTAGAAGCCACACCAACTGCTTTATTCTTCTTTCGCTATCAAAGAAATTAACAATAGCAAAAAAGATAAATACCGCTTTTAAGATTTCACTCCTAAAAAAATTGAGACTGCAGGCTGAATCTATGGAAAATATCGCTGAAATTAGTGCAATTAAAAAAACCAAACCTAAGGGAACATTAAGCGCAGTTTTTTTAAGAATAAATTTTCTTTCTATTATCATTGAAAGAATCCAACAAAAAGCAGCTATTATTAAACATAATGCCGAAAGAGTTGCCCTATGATTAAAGGGAAGGACAACAACATAGATTAAGATACTTATCTGTATGATATTCTTTAAAATATTTTGCATTTTCTCTTTTTCAGTCATTTATCTAAAAACACATAATTTCTAAAGCTATTGTCTCACTTTCCGTAATTTGCCATCAAGTAGTTTAGAATACAAATCCTCTGTTTTTTCAATCATTTTTTCAATCGAAAAATTTTCAAGAACTCTCTTTCTTGCTTTTTTACCAAATTCTCTTCTTAAAGATTCATTCTCTAAAAGCATTATAATCTTGTTAGCCATATCTATATAATCTTCAACTTTTACTAAAAATCCTGTTTCACCATCGACAATAGCTTCCTTATTGCCTCCCACATCAGTTGCCACGACAGGTATTCCGCAAGACATAGATTCAAGGACAACATTGGAAAATCCCTCTTTAAGAGAGCTTAAAACTGAAATATGAGATGATTGAAATATTTTTGCCATATCATCCCGCTTCCCTGTCATTATCACCTTGTCATCGATTCCAAGATTGTATGCCAATCGCTTAATCTCTTCCCTGCATTTACCCCTACCCACAATACAAAATCTTACTTTTCCTGCAAAATTTTTGATAACCTCTTTTGCTGCGTACAGGAAAGTTTTATGGTCTTTTTGAGGCATAAGGCGTGCAGAGTTGACTATAATCTTTTCATCTTCGCCAATTCCAAACTCTTCCAAGAATTCCTTTGACCTATCTGCAGGTGTAAAAACTTCGGTATCAACGCCATTATAAATGACACAGCACTTATCTTCTTTTATTCCTGTTTTTTCCATAAAATCCCTTTTAACTTCATTCGAGACAGCTATAACACAATCTCTAAATCTATTGACGAATCTATCCATTATAATCTGTCTCCTTGTATCCCATTGTGATACATTGTGGACATTTGATATTATCACGGGAATTTTTGCAATCTTTGCAGATAAAGTCCCCGAAACATTAGGCCTATACATATGAGTGTGGACGATTTGCGCTTTCATCTTTTTAAGAAGTTGAGATAAACTGAACAAGCTTTGTGGATGAATTCTGCCTTTAAAAGGAACTAAATAAACTGGAATGCCTCTTTTTTCGAGTTCATCTGCAAGTTCTCCCTTTTCTCTGATGCATACAACAGAAATATTGAAATTTTCCTGAAGGCGCGGCAATATTGAAACAAGACGCCTTTCGACACCTCCAACCGGAAGGTCAGATATTATGCGAACCAAATTGACTTTCTTCGAATTCTTCAAATCGCCTGCCTTTTTTCTAAAAGCTCATAGTAAAATTCTTCAATTGCCTTGATTCTGCTCTCCAAGGAAAACTTCTCTAAAATAAGCTGGTAGGCATTTTCTCCCATTTCTCTCAAAAGTTCGCAATTGTCTGCAATTTTAATTATGCCTTCAGCAAGGGCTGAAGAATCTTTTGGAGGTACAAGGATTCCTGTTTTCCCGTCAATGACTAGTTCAGGATTCCCTGCAATCTTTGTTGCAACAACAGGTGTTTTCATAGCAAAAGATTCCCTTATTGTACCTGTAAGACCCTCTCCATCATATGAAGCATTTACTGTAATGTCCATAGCTGAAATGATTTCAGGCACATCCTCCCTAAACCCTGTAAAGATTAGTTTATCTCCAATGCCAAGCTCATCTATTCTTCTATTCAATTGTTTGAAGGTTTCTCTTTCCTCATTGTATCTTCCAACAATGAAAAAAAGCGCTTTTGGAAACTTTTCCACTACCTTTTTTGCTGCCTCAACGAAATAGATATGCCCCTTCCATCTTCTTATATTTGCAATGATTCCAACGAGAGGATAACTATCCCTCACATTAAACTCATTTCTGATCTTCGTTGGTGATATTCTATAATCGAATCTTTCAAGGTCTGTACCTCCATAGATTACACGCACTTTATCCGCTTGAATCCCTGAACTTTTAATCATTATTTCCCTTACGACATTGGAAACTGCCACAACTCCATCAAGACGCGAAAGGCGGTATTTTATACTGTTAAATATATCGAGAGGAAACATTACCCCTCTGTTTGCCACTAGCACTGTTTTCCTGTTTCCCACAAGGGCGGCAAGGGACAATGAAAGGGCAAGTCCCTTGTGGGCGTGAATAACATCAGGTTTGAATTTTTTGATAATCGCTCTGAGTTTAAATACAGATTTCAGATCGAATTCATTCTTCATTGGAATCGCCTCATATGGGATACCAAACTCTTCAGCTTTCTTTATTGATTGCTTTCCGGGGCGAATAATCAGGAGAGAATCATGGCCTCTCTCATAAAGTCCTTTTGCAAGCTGATATGCTTGAAGTGTCCCACCGCTGTGGCATCCTGCCCTTGGGATAATCTGAATTGTGTTGAGTTTTCTTTTCATCCTTTTGATGGGAGGTTATACTTTTGCTGATGTTATCTCTTTTTGGGCTTGATATTTCCCCTTTCTATCAGCATAGGAAACAAGACAGGTTTCATCGCTTTCAATAAAAACTATCTGAGAAATTCCTTCCAATGCATAAAGCTTCACTCTATTCAACGAGATATTCGAAATTGCTATCGTTATATATCCTTCCCATTCCGGTTCAAGGGGAGTAATATTTACCAATATCCCACATCTTGCATATGTGGACTTGCCAAAACACAGAACAATAACATTACGGGGAATTCTAAAATATTCAAGGGAACGGCCAAGGACTGTTTGACCCGGTTTTATCTCAAATACATCTGTTTTTATGGTTTCAAAATCATATCTTTTGGAATCTTTCGGATCTACTGTTTCCATTTTCCCTGTATCATTGATGACCTTAAATTCATTAAAAAGCCGTATATCATATCCATAAGAAGACAATCCGTAAGATATTACTCCATTGCTTGAAAGTTTTTCGCAAAAGGGTTCTATCATCCCTCTTTCGAGGGACATTCTTTTTATCCATTCATCATTCTTCACAGGCATATGGTTTTTTCTCCTCAAAGGATATTTTAAATGGATTTACTGAAAGATATCAAGACATTATAGTTCTATGAGGGATTAAAAAACTCTCGTATCTAACCTTTTATTTCCTTCTAACTAATTAGATTCATAAACTCCGCTCTTGTTTCAGGCCTTCTGAATGCACCGAGAATCGAGCTCGTAACAACCCTTGCATCGTGCTCTTGTGCGCCTCCCATCATCATACATAGATGTTTTGCTTCAATAACAACGGCGACGCCTAAGGGATTCAATTCCTCGTTAATTGTCTGCGCAATCTGATTTGTCAAACGTTCTTGTATTTGAAGCCGTTTCGAATAAATTTCTACGACTCGCGCCAACTTGTTGAGTCCCACAAGTTTCTTCCTTGGTATATAGGCAACATGGCACTTGCCATAAAAGGGAAGAAGATGATGTTCGCAAAGACTAAATATATCTATTCCTTTCAATAAAATCATTTCTTCATAATCTTCAGTGAAACCTGCGCCTTCAAGAGCTTTTTTAGGATCTTCCTTATAGCCGCTAGTCAGAAATTCTATTGTTTCAATGACTCTCTTGGGTGTTTTTAATAAGCCCTCCCGTGATACATCTTCGCCAATTGCACTCAATATTTCTTTGACATACTTTTCAACTCTTTCCATAACAGCACTTCCTACCCTTAAAAATTCCTTCAAACTTCAGTTAATTCATTGAAATTACTAAACATTTTCCATCCAAATTTATGAGCTGGACAAAATTCTTCTTTTCATTCTATGATGGATGGATTTTTTCTGCTTTCTCTAAATTTCTTGCAGATTAATTTCCCTGTTTTCTCTTAAAAGATTTCAACAGGCTACAGTATATTCTTATACTGTTCAGGGTCAAGAATAAAAGGATTGTTTTTTCTTTCAATGCCTATTGTAGTATCAGGACCATGTCCGCAAAAAACCCTAATATCATCTCCAAGTGGTACTATCTTATTGATAATGGAATCCATTATTTGGCTGTAACTTCCTCCCGGAAAATCGGTTCTTCCGATTGAGTTTCTGAAAAGCGTATCTCCCGAAAATAGAATGTCTGAAATCTTATAACATACACCGCCGCGAGTATGGCCCGGTGTATGAATTACATCAAACCTAAAATTGTCAAAAGTTAGCACTTCATTTTCATTCTTCAAAAAAATATCTACCTCAGGAATATCTCCAAATGAAAGGCCCACCATCCTCGATTGCTCATCAGCCATTTTCAAAAGCCCTTCATCATCCTTATGAAGGACAAACGGTACACTATATCTTTTTTTCAAATCTTCAACTGCGCCTATATGGTCGATATGAGCATGCGTGGCAAGGAGAACCAATGGAGTAAGATTATTCTTTTCAAGATGAGATATGATTTTTTCTGACTCGTCTCCCGGGTCAACAACAACTGCTTTGCCCTCTTCATTACTTAGAATAAAGCAGTTTTCCATAAACGGTCCCACAGTAAAACAATCAACTGCTATTCTTTTCCTTTCCACTGCTCTCCTCCTTCCCACACCTCTTTTTTCCAAATAGGTGTTATTTCCTTGATTCTGTCAATTATGTATTTGCAGGCAAGAAAGCCATCCTCTCTATGAGGAGAGGAAACAGCTATTCCTACGCTTGCTTCCCCCACATTCACTCTGCCGATTTTGTGATAAACGCAAACTTCTGCAATTTTAAACTTGGATTTTGCTTCTTCTCCTATCTTCTTCATTTGCTCCTCAGCCATTTCCGGATAGGCATCATAATCAAGATAAGAAATCCTTCTTTCATCTCCCTCATCGATTGCTCTCGTTACGCCTAAAAAAGTGACAATTGCACCTGCCCTTTCAGAAGCAACCTTTTTAATTATTTCATTTATATCAATATCTTCTTTCGTTATCTTATACATATCAAAATCTCCCATTTACTGTCCGCCGCTTACAGGAGGTATTAGGGCTACCTCGTCACCATCTTTGAGCAAATAGCTGTTGTCACGGTATTCTTTATTGACGGCAACCATTAGAGTTTTTTCCATCTGTGCAACGATTTCATACTTTTCTGAAAGTCTTTTCATCAAATCACCAACGGTTTCTCCTTCTCTTGCCGTAATTTCTTCACTCTTCTTGCCAAGTTTTTCTCTGATTGCCGCAAAATATAGAATTTTTAAAGTCATTTCCACTCTTCTTTCTTAATCTCTTCATAAATTTTTCTGCGCGCTTTTTCAAGGTCTTCAGGAAAGTCTATTTCAATCCATGGCAATCCGCCAATATCAACCACATATAGAGGGTAATATTGGGCTAATTCCTTAAAAGCATAAGGCGCCCATTCATTAGTTTTGCCATTTGCTATCAACTCATCCATCAACTTGAAAAGTTCTTTACCACCCTCTCTGCCAAATTTGATTAGACCAAGATTTTCTCCGTCAGCATCCTCCGGCTTCATCGACTTGCTCATATCAGCAACTTTTCCATCCTTTACTTTTACTTTCATCTCCTCTTCATTCAGTATGCTTGTATAGTCAACTGTAATGCAATCTTCCCTTGAAAAGGACACAAGTTTTTTCATTATTTTTGGATGAAAAAAAACATCAGAATTGAGAATTACAAAAGAACTCCCCAGAAGATTTTTTTTAGCCAACCAAAGGGAATATATGCTGCTCGTTTCTTTATAATTTTCATTATGAACAAAATCACAGCTCTCCCCTATACAATTTCTAATCTTATCTGCGCCAAACCCTGTAACAATAGTAATCTCATCAATGCCATTTGCTTTAAGACTATCAATCTGATGATTGATTATTGGTTTAGTCCCAATCTCAAGCAGGCATTTCGGTGTGTCTATGGTATAGGGATGAAGCCGTTTGCTTTCACCTGCGGCGAGTATCACTGCTTTCATTGAAATTTCATTTCCTCCATTTCAAGGTATCTGTATATCGATTCAACTGCTTTCTTAGTCGCACATCCTATATTATAGAAAAGGTCCTCTGCCATCTTTCTCCTAATTTCTGAATGTTCCTCAGGATGAGTGAGCCCTCTTTTTACGGCATCAATAATCTCATCAACGCCCTTGGCTATATAGCCTGATTTCCTTCCCCAAGTTTTAAGCTCTATACTATTTTTATATCTTTCTTCAAGTTTTGGAGTATCTATAAATACAATCGGTCTGTCAAGAAGCAGAAACTCATTGGCAACAGAACTTAGGTCAGAAATCAAAAGGTCGCTCGAGAAAAGATAAGGAATAATATCATAATCTCTAACAACCCTGAAGTTTCTTCTCTCCTGTTCTATCTCCGAAAGCTTTTTTGCCCAATCGACAGGATTTCTCCTCAAATCATAGGAATGGTCGTGAAGTTTTGCAAGAAGGTTGATATTTTCGCGCGAGAGTTTTTTCAGCAATTCTTCACCAACGGAGTAAAGAGATGATTTCTGCGACCAAGTAGGTGCATAAATGACAACAGGTAAGTTAGGATTCAGAGATAAAGATGAAAGTATTTCCTCTCGTTTCAGGGTATTGTTGACTAAAGCATCGAGTTTGGGCATTCCTATCTTTTCTATTCTTTCATCGTTTTCTCTCAATATCCCATCATTTATGAATTTTCTTCGCATATACTCACCTGTAATAAATAGCTTATCGAAGCTGTAAACCTTTTCAGAATATGCTTTCCCTTTGAAAGAGACACCATGGAAAGTATGAACTTTTACTTTGCATCTTTTACCTACCATCATAATGTCAGGACTTATATAGAGATCGAATTTTTTTAGAGGCGCCAACCTCAAATGGACAAGTTTTTCTTCATACATTCCAAGTTTTGAATAAAATAATTTTTTGGGATTTTTTGAACCTTCGTATTTTGATGTAAAAAAGATTTCAATCCTCTTATCTTTCTTCAAAAATTGATGTATTGGCTTGAAAATGAAGTAATTCATTGGAGAAATGCCAAAAAAAAGAATTTTTCTTTGTTTTTTCATAGATTAATAAAGTGAAGTGATTACACTTAGAGAATTCCCTTTGAATCGAGCACCTTGTAATAAATCTTTTCTATTCTATCACAACGGATAGTATTGTTGCACTTCTCAAATACTACCTTTTTGCCCTCCCTTCCCATAACCGCTCCTTCTTCAGGATGGTCTAAAAGATAAATTATTGCCTGCGCCATTGCATCTGTATTCTTTGGAGGCACAAGGATACCTGTCTTACCATGAATTACAATCTCCTTGTTGCCTGCCACATCCGTAGAAACTACAGGTTTACCCAATGCCAAAGATTCTCGCACCGCTCCTGTAAGCCCTTCTCCTTTTGTTGCAGAGCAAACAGAAACATCAAAAGAGGAAATCACTTCAGGTATATCAGCTCTATAACCTGTAAATATGACATTTTTTTCAATTCCCAATTCTTTTACCTTGTCTGCAAATTTTTCCTTCAACCCTCTTCCCACAAGCATAAACACAACATCGGGCTTTTTCTCCAAAACCTTTTTAATTGTCTCAAAATAGAAAAGATGCCCCTTTTTTCCTTGCGGTGCCGCAATATTTCCAACAATCTTTCTTCCATTATCAAGTCCAAATTCCCTTCTAACAACGCCGGAGTCGTACTCTTTGTTGAAGATATTTTCATCAAAACTTCCATAAACCACCTCAACCTTATCCGGATTCATACCGCATCTATGAACCAAAACATCTTTCACTGCCTGCGCAACAGCACAAGTGCAGTCGAGCTTCTTCGAGAAATAGAGCTTTCGTTCCTTCTTCTTGAGGCGGTAATTATTTCCCCTGTTAGTAAACAGACTTTTCAACTTCAATCCTATTGCCGAACGAAGGACAAATCGCAAAGCAATATCCCGGTGTGTATGAATAACATCATAATCTTCTGATTTAAGAGCTTTTCTGAATTTTAGTGCATCTTTCAGTGAATCCATCCTATAAAAGCTGTAAGGAATCCCTTTATCTTCAACACAGCGCAGTGTTTCCAAATCCTCTTTTAAAAGTTTTTCTCCTCTATTGAATATCATCGATACATTATGTCCCCTTTCTTTCAATCCAAGGGCAAGGAGATATCCCTGCACTGCGCCCCCTCGTACCATATTTTTATGTGAAAGCACCTGCAATATTTTCAGTTTTCGCCTTTTATTCATTATCTTCTTTCCAATCCCAAATAATCATAAATGTTGCTTACAGCTATTTCTGTTGCCTTCCCAAAATTTGCAAATAAATCATTTGCTATTGCCTTTCTAATACTGCTTTTTTCTTTTGGATTTTTCATTGCTCTTTCTAAAGCTTTGTCAAATTCTTCCATATTCCCTACTACTTCTCCTCCCTTTCTTCCCCAAGTATCCAAGTCTGCGCTTTTTTCATATGCCTTCAAAAGCTCTGGAGTGTCCAAAAAGATGATAGGTCTGTCTAAAAGAGTAAATTCATTGGCCACTGAGCTTGCATCGCTTACCAAAATATCTGACACATACATATAAGGAATAATATCAAATTCCTCGATAAGCCGCGTATTGTCTCCTTTCATTCTATTTATTACACTTCTCCAATCTACA
Source organism: Candidatus Schekmanbacteria bacterium (assembly GCA_003695725.1). Classification (NCBI taxonomy): domain Bacteria; phylum Candidatus Schekmaniibacteriota; species Candidatus Schekmanbacteria bacterium. The sequence continues at coordinate 6,135 of RFHX01000045.1, read as the reverse complement.
TCATTTCTTGAAGGGTCAAAAAGGAGGTCATGAAGTTTTATCAAAAAATTTACATTCTTGCGTGCCATATAGTTGAGCAACTCTTCTCCAAAAAGATAGACAGAGGAATTCCTTGAGTGAGTAGGGGCGTAAAGAATCGTTGGAAGCGAAGGATCAAGACCCAACTCATTCAATATTTTTTCCCTTTCGAATACATTATTATTCAATACATCAAGTTTGGGCACTCCTATCATAACCATCTTTTCATCGTTAGGAGGAAGTATTCCTCGGCCTTCAATGTATCGCTTCATATATGGTCCTGCAATAAAAAGCTTGTCAAATTTTTTTATTTTCCCCCTAACTGTGCTGTTTCGAAAGGAAACGCCATGAAAGAGATGAATCTTCATAGGAATTTTTGGGTTATCGAATCCAAAGTCACAGCAGAGTAAAAGGTCAAATTTCATTCTCTTGGCTATTTTCTTCAATACTATTCTTTCATCCGGCACTTCATTAAAAGAGTTATATGCCCTTCTTTCATTCTTCTTCTCTAAAAAACGCATCGTAAAATAGATGGATATCCTGTCATCATCCCTCAAGGCCTCATAGATTGGCTTCAATATGGCATAATTCATTGGAATGGCTATATAAAAGAGAACTTTCTTCTTTTTTGAAAGAAAAATCATTTCGCCGATTCTCTCTTCAATTTTTTATCGAACTCTTCAAAATAAACTTCCTCTGTTGCTTCTGCCATCTTCTCTTTGGTAAATTCTTCTTCAATCATTCTTCTTCCTGCTTCTCCAAACTTTACGCGCAATGTTTTGTCTTCAATCAACCTTGAAAGCTTTATGGCAAGCTCCTCACTGTTTCCCGGTTGAAAAAGGAAGCCTGTCGTACCATCTCTTACCGATGTATGCACACCTCCCAAATCTGCTGCAACTACCGGTTTTTTCATTGCAAATGCTTCAAGTATAGCAGTGCCAAGTGACTCTCCTGCAGTAGGAGTCAATGTGAAAATATCGAGTGCAGATAAAAACTGAGGAATATCTTTTCTAAATCCTGCAAAGATGACATAATCGGCAATACCTTTTTCCTTTACTTCATTTTTCAATTCTTCTTCGAGAGGTCCTTCACCTGCAAGAATAAATTTCACATCTTTCCTGTTTTCTATAATTTTTTGAGCAGCATCAAGAAGTACTCTATGTCCTTTTTCACGGGCAAATCTTCCAACCATACCAATCAGTGTCTCATTTTCCTTTATATTGAATTCCCTTCTGATTGTCTCTCGTGCTTCCACATCATCAGGAGAAAATCTATCCAAATCAACACTGCTTGGAATTATCTTGATCTCTTGTGGAGGCAAAAGCCCGTTCTTTTCAAAAATTTCTGTTACGCCGTCAGATACTGCAATAACTCTATCTATGATTCTTCTATACAGATATCTGTTAAAAAAATGAGTGGCTATAGGAAATATATTATGCCTTGTTCTTATAATAACTGGCTTATTCTTTGCCAAACGCCCTGCTACTGCACATATCCAAGTATCCTGCGAACCATGAGTGTGTACAATATCTATATCTTCAGTTTCTATCAAATTTTTAATCTTGAGAATTTCTTCTATCTTCTCATAAGGCTTGAACTTTCTGTCAAAAGCGAGGTCGTCATAAACAGGCAGAGACTGCTCTTTTGCCCTCTGCGAAAGCGTACTGCCTGAAGGCACTGCTATTATTACAAAATGCCCTCTCTTTGTAAGCTCTATGGATTTCATAAGGATTCTATTTGGCTGTCCACCCCAACCGCCTCGATGACTATTTGTCTGCAGTATTCTCAACCTCTTCTTCATCTTAGTTCAATTTGCCTCTTTTCTCCAAAATCCGATAATAGAGATTCTCTACCTTTTCAACCATTGCATCTTCAGTAAAATCTTTAAGAATCTTTTCTCTTGCTCTTTCTCCCATCAATGTCGCTTTATTTTTGTTCGACAAAAGATCAATAACGGCATTAGCAATAGCATCACTGTCCTCAGGCTTGACGAGAATGCCTGTAACTTCATCTTCAACAATTTCAGGCAGTATTCCAACAGTTGTCGTTATACATGGCTTTGCCATTGCCATTGCTTCAAGAGTGCCTCTGCTTGACCCCTCCGAACCAATGGAAGGAAGCACAAAAATATCCGCAGCAGCCAATATTTCAGGAACATCTTCTCTAAAATCGAGAAATCTAATATTCTTCTTCAAGCCCATCTTGATTGTTTTGTTAACAAGTTTTTCATAAAGTCCTACATTTTGTTTTCTTCCTCTTTGACCTGCAATGGCAAGAATTGCATCCGGGAACTTTTGAATTATCCTTTTCATAGCATCGATCATAAAGTTGTGCCCTTTAACCTTTGCAATCCTTGCAATAACGGCAATTAAAGGCGTATTTTCACTTATTCCCAACTCCTTTCTAACCTTCATTCTGTCATATTTAGAAGGGTCAAACCTGTCAGCATCAACTCCATCATATATTGTTACAATCTTTTCTTTATCATATTTTCCGTGATCAAAATAGTTCTGCCTTATGCCTTCATTCACGGCAATCACTGAATCAGTCATACGATTAAACATCCAAAGATTCGCAATATTTCTCTTAACAGGGACAACAATGTGGCGACTTCTTATCAGGGCAGGCCTATTTTTCATCCTCATTACTGCAAGCGTACCGCGCCATCCTTCAGGAGAAGAATGCATATGCACTATATCTATCTTTTCTGCCTTTATAATGCTCTTCAAACATTGAATATCCCGCCTATAGGATTTTATGAAGGCAATTGAGGGCTTAAAACCACTTTTCATATCGATTGATGTAATCGTCTTGACACCTTTCTTATAAAGCTCTCTATAACCGAGACTCGATTCTCTACATACATATATAACATTGTGTCCCCTTTCAAATAGCTTCTTTACAAGCATCATTGCGCTTGCACCTGAGCCGCCTCTTTTTCTTGTGCTTGAAATCTGAAGAATATTCAATGGTCTTCTATCAGGCATTTTCTCCTTCCTTTCGCTGATTTAATATTTCAGACCCCAATAGCTTCTGCGCTGATTTGAAAACCATATCAACAGTCACCAACTCCATACACTCATCATATCCGCATCTCTTTTTTCTGCAGGAGTCATTGCAATCTATATTAGGCTTCAGTACTATACGTTTTTCATCTTCATATCCCCATCTTTCAGGCGCGCATGCCTTCTTAGGGTCAAAAATTGCTATCATAGGAGTATCCGTAGCCGCTGCAATATGCATTGGTCCAGTATTGTTTGTAATGAAAAGAGAGCAATTAGATATAAATGCGGCAAGCTGTAAGATATTGGTTTCACTCGCAATCACTGAACCTTTCCCAATAGCTCTCGCCATTTCTTCTGCCATTGCCTTTTCTCCCGGTCCCCAAAAAATAATAATGTCAGCTCCAATCTTTTCAATCAATCTTTTTGAAAGTTCTATATAACATTTTTCAGGCCACTTTCTTGCTGAAAGGCCTGAACCGGGATTGATCCCTATTATAATATTATTATCTTTTCTAATGCCGTTTTTAGAAAAAAAATCTTCAGCATAGTTGTAATCATCCTTTGACGGATAAAGCTCAGGCAACCCTTTGATCGGTTTTGCTCCTGCCATCTCAACGAGCTCTACTGCATAATCTATTTCATGTCTCAATGCCTTTGACCTTCTTAGATAAGTCAATCGATTGAAAAGAAATTGGTACCATCTAAAACCTGTAGATATTCGTATAGGGATTCGCGCAAGAAAAACAGCCAATGCATTTCTGAAAAAAGGGAAAATAACGACGGCAGTGTCAAATCTCTCTTTTTTGATCTCTTCAACCAAGAGTAAAAGCCCTCTTAATCCTTTATGCTTCCCATTTTCATCTTCTACTATAACCTTATCAACATAAGGATTGTTAGAAAGTACATCCTTTGCATAAATACTGACCCATGCTGAAATAAAGGCATCAGGGAATGATTCTCTCAACGCTTTTAACGCAGGAGTGGCAATGATAAGGTCGCCAACCTTATCATTTCTCACTACGAGGATGCGCCTCTGGTTTTTTGATGTTTTCGGCATTTATCATTTCCCATGCTTTTGCATATTTAATATAAACATAATAGGAGGAAAGAAAGGCAAGGATTATGCCTCTAATTCCGTCCAAAAAACCAAATTTTAGAACATACATTTTCAAAAATGTAAAGAAAGGGCGAAAGAGAAGATGAGTAACACCTATTCTTTTGTGCTTTTTGCAAAGATCCATTGCCGCCCAGTTTGTATAGCGCGACATCTTCTTCATATATTGCTCAAGTGAGTTGTATGAATAATGTAAAAATGGCTCTTTGATTCTGCCTACTTTACCATCTATAATGATATCAGCATGGACTTCCTTATCTTCATATCTGCCCTTATCTCTTCTAAAAAGCCTAATATTAAGGTCATTCTCATAACCCCATCCGCCGTATTTAACTTCTCTGCCAAGAAAGAAATTCTTTCTTGGAATATAATAACCGTCATATCGAGGATTTGAAGACAGGATATTGATTATCTCATCTCTCAAGTCAGGAGTAACTCTCTCATCAGAATCAACAATCAACACCCATTCATTAGATGCTTGAGGTATTGCCCAATTTTTCTGTGTAGCTGAATTGATATACTCGTGCTGAATTACTCGAGAGGTATATTCTTTTGCAATTTCCACTGTCCTGTCGTTACTGAAAGAATCTACTACAAATATCTCATCAGCCCATTTTACGCTTTCAAGACAATCCCTTATATTTTCCTCTTCATTACAGCAGGGAATTAGTGCCGTCAGTTTTTCTCTCATAAAAATATCTTAATAATCAACAAGTTATAATCAAAAGGCATTACAACAGAATCTTGTTTATTATAACCCTAAATCATCTTTGATGTTAATAATAATGTCTCCATTATTGATGATTTTCTGAAAGATGAATTTTGAAGTGGTATTGTTGAGTTTTAGCTTCTGCTGAAATTGACATTTTCAAGATATGTTTTTATCCTGTAATTCTCACGAAGCTTATTTATCCTTTCCCTTACCTTCTCTTCCTGCAAATTCACTAAAATATCGTCTTTAACTTTATCAAAGGGAGTTATCTTCTCTTCCCTGTGGGCATTGACTCTATATATGGAATATCCCTTTTCAGTTTTTATTGGTCCTTCAATCTTCCCCACTGCTGAAGAAAATATTTTCTTTGTCAGTGTATTGCCCACGATTTTCTTTAGCTTCTTTTTTGTTAACAATTCATAAACTCCATTGTTATTTTTGGCATCTTCAATCAGAGAATATTCAAATGCAAGGTCAGTGAATTTTTTGAAATTCTCATCAAGAATCTTTCTTATTTTCTTTGCTTCCTCCTCTTTTTCAACTACCATAAGGTTTAAATCCACGGATTCGGGTATCGTATAATTTTTCTTATTTTTCTTATAATATTCCCTCAACTCCTTTTCTGTAGGGGCAACCTCTTTTAAAATTTTCTTTCTCATTGCAAGGGCAATGGCATTTTTCTCAAAATGATGCATATCCTTCTTAAAGGAATCAGATTTATCCATACCAATTCTCTCAGCTTCTTCTGCAAGCATTCTCTTTTCCAAAAAATTTCTAACCATTATCACCACATTACCCTTGTCTTTCTCTGTAAGTTCCCTGCCAAGAAATTTTTTGAATGCGCCCCAAGTAAGCGTATAATCATCTACCTTCCCAATTATTGTATTATCCTCTGAAGGGGAAGCATTTTTTACCAATGATGAAATCTTTTCTTTCTCTATTGAAAAATTGTGATTCTTTTTGACTTGGTTTATTATTGCTCTTGAATATTTCTCAAAATCTTTATTTAGAATTATAACTCTTATCTTTGATTTTATCTCATCATCGAGCTCTTTCCCTTTGAAATATCCTTTCAGCTTTTCATAATACTCTTTAATTTTCTTATCAGGAATTACTGCTTCTTCAGCAACCTTTTTGTGAAGATACATTCCAGAGAGAATGCCTATTCTCGTCTTTTCTGCTTCAATCTTGAAAGTCTCTTCCTCATCGAGCTTTTTCTCTTTTCCAGTAAGATACAGGACATTCCAATTTATAATTCCATCGAGAACTTTTTTAAGTATCTCTTG
>RFHX01000044.1 GCA_003695725.1 Candidatus Schekmanbacteria bacterium | reverse complement strand
AATTTCCAATCATAAAGATATATGTCTGGAGTACATTGAGCACCAAATGCTTTTGCTACAGTTTGTGATTCATCTATTAGATATGGAAAATCTATATTCAATTCTTCGATCTTTTTTATCATCATTTCAGGTTTGTCTTCTGGGTAATCAGGATGAATGTTTGGATTGATGGCTACTGTATTGATGCCCCTCTTTTTTGAAGCTTTTGCCAATTTGACAAACCGCGGCCAGATTGCTTTTGCATATGGACAATGATTGCAGGTGAAAACGACAAGCAGTCCCTTTTCTCCTGCAATATTTTCGCTATTATAGGATTTTCCATAAGGGTCTTTCAATTGAAATTGCGGCATAGGACTTCCAAGCGGAATATCGATAGATTCAACAAGTGCCATCTTTCAGTCCATTATTTCCTTTTGCTGAAACAGTTCAATGAGTTCTTTCGTTTCTGTTTTTATCTGTTTGAGGAAGCATCCACAACTCATTATCCATATCTATATTTGAAAATTCAGCGATAGTATCCCTTCCCTTCCTCAACAATGCCGCAATAAAAAAGTGGTTTGCCAAAATTGTTGCAGTTTTCTTATTGACTGATGGAGAAAGGATAAACCTTTTGTAAGCATCCTTTCCTGCCTCGATGGCATTTTTCTTTTCTTTTTCAAGAGCGCTTCTCAAAAAAGAGCGAGACACTTCAAAAATTTTCTCATTGAAGCATTCACCTGCAGCTTCTGAAATATCGAGAAAGACCATTGAAGAAAGAATATTCATTGCTTCTTCTGTCTTTTCATTTACAGCGCTGTCATTGATATCAATTTCATTCAATGAAAAATCAATATATTTCAAATTCATTTTTTCTCCGTTTTTTTATTTATTGAAATACTCTCTTTTTATATATAAATGGTAAATAAATGCTAATTCATATTAAAGATGTTTTTAGACACTATTTAAGGAGTATTTTATATGGTATTTGTCAACCTTATCTTATCTTTTGAGATCAATGTCAAGAAGAATAATTTTTCTAATACTTTTTCCTGAAATAAAAATATTGGTAGTGGAATTCTCGAAACTTTGTCTTGTTCACCCAAAAAATCTTTTATAAGATAACTTCAAAATTATTATTTGATTGCGATAAAATGAAGATAGCTATCATTTCTGATATTCACTCCAATCTTGAGGCATTTGAATCTGTATTGAAAAAAATAGAAAAGATAGACGCAGACAGCATCTACTGCCTCGGCGATATAGTTGGATATAATGCAAATCCAAATGAATGTGTTGAAATCATCAGGGAAAGAGAAATCCCCTCCCTGATGGGCAATCATGATAGAGTTGCGTGCGGTATTGAGGAGCCGATTTTTTTTAATCCTGTTGCACGTGAAGCTGTTTTATGGACAAGAGGAGAACTTTCACAAAAAAACCGAGATTTTCTGTGCCAACTCCCTGAAAAAATGAATATAAGCAATGAAATACTTTGTGTCCACGGCTCTCCTCGTGACGCTGATGAATATATCTTTGGAGAAGCTACAGCCGAAAAGTGCCTAAACTACCTTGAAGATTATGAAATTGGTATCAAAATCTGCTTTTTTGTACATACCCATTTTAAAGCGGCATATTCAACTGCCAATATTAGCCCTTCGGAAGGAAGCAAAATCAAATTTCATTTGAAAGAAAACTATATTTACCTTATAAATCCCGGAAGTGTGGGACAGCCAAGAGACAGGGATTGGAGAGCATCATTTGTTGTCTTCGACAGTGAAAAAAAACTTATCACCTACTATTTGGAAGAGTATGATGTAGAAAAAACAGCAGAAAAGATTAGAAAGAAGGAATTGCCTTTATATCTTGCAGAACGGCTATTTGAAGGAAAATAAATGAAGAAATTAACTTTTTTTATTGGTGGCATTATACAAGGTTCAATTGCTGATAAAAAAATCCATTCACAGGATTACAGAAAAAAAATCAAGACCATATTAATGGCAAAATACAAAGATGCAGAAATCATTTGTCCCTATTCAAATCATCCCAACTCTATAAATTATGATGATGACAAGGGGAAGAAGACATTTTTTGAGCTTATGGAAACTGCATCCAATGCAGACATACTTATTGCATATTTGCCTGAAGCAAGTATGGGGACGGCAATAGAAATGTGGGAGGCAAAGAAGAAAGGAAGATTTGTTATTTCCATTTCTCCACTGGGAATCAATTGGTGTATAAAGTATCTTTCAGATATAATTTGCAAAGATATGAATGAATTCGAAGATTTTATTGAAAAGAGTAATTTAAAAGCACTTATACATTAAATTCCAAATTTATCTACCATCTCCTTCATCATATCGGCTATTGGCAAATCGTAGGGACATCTTGACTCACATTCCCTGCATGCTACACATTCAGAAGCAGGTTTAAGTGTGCCTTTTTCAATGGCTTGAAGATAGGCAATCTTCTTCTTTTCATAACTCAATACACCTGCATTCAATATATCAAGAAGACCAAAAATTCGTAAACCTTGAGGGCAAGGCAAACAATAGCCGCATCTATGGCAATACCTGTTGCCCATCCTTTCCCTGAATTCTAAAAGTTTGTTATTTTCTTCATCAGAAAGAGGAATATTAGACTCTGCTACAGCAATATTTTTCTTTAATTCTTCGATTGTTTTTGTTCCCGGAATTATGCACGATACCGGCTTCGAATACAGCCATTTCATCTGTGCCTCTGCAACCTCTCCAAATTGGCCGCCTCCGAAGGGCTTCATCACCACCGTCCCAATGTCGTATTTTTGAGCAATGGGAAGAAGCTTTTCTTCAACCTCATATTCAATAATATTGAATGGAAATTCAACAACATCAAAGGCCCCTGTCTTGATTGCATCAATAAGAATAGGATAGTTGTGTCCTGCAACAAGTGTATAGTCAATCAAGCCCTGTTTCTTTGCTTCTTCAAGGGCGGCAATCCCGCCGTTACTATCCATTATTTCATTCAAACTTTCTTCATAATCAACGAAGGCAAGATGAAAGATATCAATTACTTCTCTTGAACTTCCTTTAAAAATCAAATTCAACGCTTTGTCTATATCTTCCAATACCTCAGATTTTTTCTTTTTCATCGTTTTTACACCGACATATACTTCGTCTCTTCGTTCTTTCAGCACTTCACCCATCTTTGAAGCGCTGTCAATGTATGCATTTTTATCATTAAATTGCGCAGGCCCCTCATCAAGGTCGAAATAATTTATTCCCATATCAATAGCTGTATGAATCAAGGGTATTACTTCTTCTTTTGGCATAAATGTAGTAGGCAATCCACCAAATGATATAGCCGATACTTTTATCCCTGTGCGCCCCAACCGTCTATATTCCATTTTTTATCTTCTCCCCGCTTATACATTTATCAATTTTCAAAGTTTGCATAAGTTGTAATAATGTTGATATCCAAATTTAAAAATAATTTTATTTGTGATTTAGAGTATTTTTTGAATTACTTCAACTCGAAAAAGATATAATTCAACGGTAGGCATTGCTTTTTGGATATTCCCTTTCTCATATTTTAAAGGATTTTATATATAACTATGATGCAGAATTTTTTATCGATACCCGTCATTTCATTCATTATTCAATAAACAAGTTTGTGTAATAAAGGAAATCATATCAATGCGCTGTCGGAGTTTTGTGTTAAATGACTTTTGCTCTTTCAGAGTAAAAAAAATACTTATTCATAGTTTCTATTGACCGAATATTTGCCTGCTTTTATAATTTTCGTTATGGATATTTCAATTGTATATAACAAAATAAGTGAAGACTTGAGAGTCCCTCTCACCCCCGGCGCTGTATCAACAATCGTTAAAGAGGGTAATGATGTTTATTTTTTGAAGGGCGCCGGCACTGCAAGTGGATTCAGTGACCGTGAATATGAATTGAAAGGCGCCAAAATTGCCTATACAGAGGAAGAAATTTGCAAAAGAGGAGACTTGATAATTTCAGTCACTCCACTTCCTTATGATTTCCTTGCGATGATAAAAAGAGGAGCAACGGTTATGTCATTTCAGCATCTTGCTGTTGCAAGTGAAAAGTATTTAGACCTCCTCTTAGAAAGAGAAATTACTTCTATCGGCTTTGAAGTTATTTCAGATGAAAGAGGTGAATTGGTAATAGAAGCGGCAACAGGAGAAATCGCAGGAGCCCTTGGAGTACAAATTGCGGCTTCTTACCTTCAGACAAACAAAGGAGGACGCGGAATTCTTTTGGGAGGCGCACCCGGAATAGAGCCTGCCAATGTTCTAATTATAGGCGCAGGAAGTGTAGGTCGAAGTGCGGCTCGTACTGCTTCGGCTTTGGGTGCAAGAGTGCTCATTATAGACCGCAATGTAGAAAAACTCCGTTTAGTTGAAGACACCATTGGCAAGAGCGTTTCGACAGGTTTTTCAAGCACTCATGGAATCGCGGAATGGATAAAGAATGCCGATGTCGTAATCGGCGCTGTATATCTCAAAGGAGCAAAGAGTCCGATAGTTGTAAAGGAAGAGATGGTCAAAACAATGAAGAAAGGTTCTGTCATTATTGACCTCTCAATCGACCAAGGCGGGTGTGTTGAAACAAGCAGGCCAACTACATTGAGTAATCCAGTATTTGAAAAATTCGGTGTAGTGCATTATTGTGTACCGAACATTCCATCACTTGCGGCACGCGCATCCTCGCAGGCACTGAGTCATGCTTTATTCCCTTATATAGTTGAAATAGGCAATACTGGAGATGGATATCTTAAATCAATTCCTTCTCTTGCGAGAGGGACATATACATACAAGGGCAAAATTACGATGAAGGTTCTTGCCGACCTTTTCAACAGGAAATATACACCAATAGAGGAAATCGTCTAATGGACTGGCCAGTAATCTATAGACAAAAAATAACGACACCGGAAAAAGCGGTTAGTTTGATTGAATCAAATAGTAGAATAATCATAGGTTCAGGATGCGCTGAACCGCAGGTGCTTGTAAAGGCTTTGAATGTTGTTGCTCAGGATTTAAAAAATGTTGAAATAGTAAGTCTATTGACTATGGGTATAGCAGATTATACGGACCCAAAATATGAAGGTTCTTTTAGACATAATGCTTTTTTCGTTGGGGCAAATGTTAGAGAAGCTGTTAATTCCGGAAGGGCTGAATTTACTCCCATTTTTCTCTCGGAAATTCCTCGACTTTTCAAAAAGGGAATACTTCCAATCGATGTAGCATTGATTCAGGTGTCTCCGCCTGATTCTCACGGATTTTGTTCATTCGGTGTATCTGTTGACATAATAAAACCTGCAGCAGAAAACGCAAAAATAATTATTGCTGAAGTAAATGAAAGAATGCCGCGAACTCTTGGCAACAGTTTCATCCATGTCAGTAAACTCGATGCAATTGTTGAGTCGTCAGCACCCCTTTTGACACTTCCAAATCATAAAATGGATGATATAAGCAGTAAAATTGGTGAAAATGTTGCTGAACTTATTGAAGACGGTTCTACTCTTCAAATGGGGATCGGAGCAATTCCAAATGCAACACTTGCAAATCTCAAAAATAAGAAAGATCTCGGTGTCCATACTGAGATGTTTTCTGACGGTGTTATTGAACTTGTGGAATTAGGAGTTATCAATAATGAGAAGAAGACAATACATCCCGGCAAGATTGTATCGAGCTTCCTGATGGGCAGCGAAGAACTTTACAGATTCGTTGACAATAATCCTATAATTGAGCTTCATCCCTCTGATTATACAAATGACCCTTTCATCATTTCACAAAATGAAAAGATGGTAGCAATAAATTCTGCAATTCAAATCGATATTACAGGACAAGTTTGTGCAGATAGTATGGGCACTCTCCAATTCAGCGGTATAGGGGGACAGGTGGATTTTATAAGAGGTGCCGCCCGCTCTGAAAATGGCAAACCAATAATTGCATTACCATCAACCGCTAAAGGAGGCAAAGTTTCAAGAATTGTTCCTAAGCTCGATCCGGGCGCAGGTGTTGTCACATCGCGCGGGGATGTCCACTGGGTGGTAACTGAATACGGAGCAGTCAATCTTCATGGGAAAAGTATGAAAGAAAGAGCAAAGGCATTGATAAGTATTGCACATCCTGATTTCCGTGAAGATTTGGAAAAGGAGGCAAAGGAGCGGAAATTCTGGTAATCCATTTCAAAGGAATAACTTCGTGAGAAAAACATCTATTCTGGTTTTTGAAACTACACATATGACTCTGAAAGCAGAACAAATATTAAAGGATAATAAATTATCAAATATGATTGTGCCAAAGCCAAAAGGCGTCAAATCAAGATGCGGCGTTGCATTGAAGGTTTACAATAAAGACCTCTCAAAAATAGAATCACTGCTTGCAAATCATAACCTTACATATAAAGCTATTGGTTAATTTCAATTTGCGGCTTTTCAAGAATTGGCGGTCTTGTCTTCTTCAATGGTTTCCTTTGAAGCTCAATCTCTTCTATCAATACACTGGGAGCAACTGTTGAAACAGGTACCGAACCTGATTCAGCACCGCAATATCCATTGAATACTTCATAATCTTTGCCTGTGGCAATGATTCTGTTTATGCTGATTAGGGGAGTACCGACAATTTCTACTCCTCTTACCAATGTTTCTTCTCCAGTCTCTACATCGACCTTATAAACAAGTTTGGGTGTGCTTCTGAATGCTTGAAAGGACCTTCTGCTTGTGGAAGTTTCCCCTCCTCCTTCGATATCTCTTATAATCAAGCCGAATTTTTTCCCTCTTTTTTTAGCTTCCTCGATCAGCATTCTTTTCAATTCATCGGCAGAATATTCTTTCGATGATTTGATAATGAGATTAGCCATCCTCCCCATCGGTTTTCTTTGTCCGCTGGCTCTCCCATGTCCATTAGATTTGTTGAATCCTTTTATGGGAGTCCTTGAAAGCAGAAAATTTTTCAAAACACCGTCCTTTATCAGTTCCACCTTTTGCGCTTTCACTCCTTCATCATCATATTCATAAAAACCATTGAGATGAACTCCATTAAAATATTTCAGAGTTGGGTCATCTTCTACAGTCAGAAATTCAGGTATTATTTTTTTCCCAACTTTTCCCTTGAATGTTTGTCCTTCTTCATCGGTCCTTTGTCTTTCGCCTTCAAGTCTATGGCCAATAGCTTCATGGAAAAATACACCTGTTACTTTTGGAGACAAAATTGCAGGTCCTGCATAAGGGTCCATTTTTTCTGCCTTGCTAAGTGCTTTGAGTTCACTTATCAATTTCCTTACTCTTTTTTCCAATCTTTGTTTGTCAACGACACTATCCGGATCGATATCATAGAAGACATCCTGATTTGATAGCGCTTCACCATCTTCAGTAATCAAAGTTGCATTGATGCTCGACATATAAAGAGGATATGAAGTAAAAAACTTTTGCCCTTCAGAATTTACAAAGTACTTCGATAAAACCCTCCCTTCTGCCTCAACACCGCTGTTGGTTATCTCAGGATATTCATTAAATATTGAGCTTATATATCTCAGGGTCTTTATTATCTTCTTTTCGTCATATTCCAACTTCTCTTTTTTCGAAATAAAAATATCTGATTCTTCCCGGGAAAAATCATCAAGTTCCTCTTCTTCTTTATCTACTTTAAAGATCTTTTCGCTCTTCTTTTTGAGGTAAGAAGACAAAGCTCTTTTGTATTTACTGTCAGTTAAAAGCCAGAGTGAAGTACGAATGGCTCTTTCGTCATCATCTATTGGCGCAGAAGAGAAACCATACATTCCTGCCAAAGAATAATCTTTCGAAAATCCAAAAGGTGAGCCGCTTACAGACGAACTGTCAAATTTATAATTTCCTACCCTTGTTTCACAATATATGGACCTCACATTGCGTTTGTTTTTTGAAAATATTGCTCCGTATTTTGCAGATACTGAAAATAGCTGTGATTCTCTCATAAGATAACTTATAAAATAAGGCGGCTGAAAATCAGGAAGTTTCAGTTTTTTCATTGAACGGTTCAATTCATCTTCCATTATTTTTATAATCTTTTCAGGTTTTTTGGTCTCAGTCCCTTGAAACCAACCTGCCAAAAAAAATGATATAATTATTAGAAAAAAAGAAATTAATTTCTTTTGTGAACTTTTCTTCATACTTACCTCCATTAAAGGTTGCAGAAACTGAATTTTTCATAATACAAATATAATCTATAGGATGTCAACTAAATCACTAAAATAATAATCTTATGAAAAGATAAAGAATTGAAACTTTTCATTTGTAAAATATAACATCAGTATAATATCTTCATTTATGCATTAATTCTTTTTTTATTGTTCAAATTAATTTTTTTGTTTTACTTAATATGTGTTGATTGATGCAAATATGAAAAATACTGAAGGAGTAAAATAAAAGATGAAATTGATTATTGTCTCTAACCGCCTTCCTGTTGTCGTTGAGAAAAAAGATGAAAAACTAAATCTCAAAATGAGTGCAGGCGGATTAGTTTCCGGCCTTACTGCTTATCTCGATTCAGTCAAGGGCTCATCTTCGAAAAAGGGTCCAGATTTTCTATGGATAGGATGGCCTGAAATCTCTCCTGATGAAAAAACAAAAAAACTGCTGAAGACAAAAGAATTGCCAAAATTGAACGCCTACCCTGTATTTATCCCCGAAGAATCAATGGATAAGTATTATCATGGCTTTTGCAATAATACAATCTGGCCCCTTTTCCACTATTTTCCCTCCTATACAGTTTTTGACCATGACCTTTGGAAGCACTATAAGATTGTCAACAATCTTTTTTATGATGCAGTTACAGAAGTTGTTGAACCTGATGATATTGTATGGGTGCACGACTATCATTTAATGCTTTTGCCTAACCTTTTGAGGCAAAAATATCCCAAATTGGCAATCGGTTTTTTTCTCCATATTCCCTTCCCCACCTTTGAAATATTCAGACTTCTCCCGGGCAAATGGAGAGAAGAAATTTTACAGGGAATTCTCGGAGCTGATCTGATAGGATTCCATACACATGATTACACGCAATATTTCCTTCGCTGTGTACTGCGAATATTGGGGTATGAAAACAATATGGGGAAATTGATATATGGGGACAGAATAATAAAGGCAGAAACATTCCCAATGGGAATTGACTATGACAAATATCACAATGGAGTAACAAAACCAGCGGTTCAAAAAAACAAGGATAAGCTGTTGAAGATGCTTTCAGATATGAAAGTGGTACTCTCTATTGACCGTCTTGATTATACCAAAGGCATAATAAACCGCCTTATTGCATATGAAAAATTTTTAACAGACAACCCTCGATGGCATGGAAAAGTAATTCTTGTCATTATCGTAGTGCCATCGCGTACAGGTGTTGAACAATATCGCCAGATGAAAAAGCAAATCGATGAAATGGTAGGGAAAATAAATGGAAGATTTGGAAAAATGAACTGGATACCTATACTTTACCAATATCGCTCTCTACCATTTGAATCGCTTGTTGCTTTATATAGTGTAAGTGATATTGCCCTTATTACACCTCTTCGTGATGGAATGAATCTCATTGCAAAGGAATACATTGCATCAAGAAGAGAGGGGGATGGGGTGTTGATACTCAGTGAAATGGCAGGCACGGCAAAAGAGCTTGGTGAAGCAGTAATTATCAATCCCAATGATATCGAAGAGATTTCTGACGCCTTGAAGGAAGCTCTTGAAAAACCCTTGGAGGAACAAATTGAATCAAATAAAGTTATGCAGGAAAGAATCAAACGCTACAACATAGTAAAATGGGCTGAAGATTTTATGCAGCAGCTTCTTTTATTGAAAAGTGAACAAAGGCAATTCAGTGCAAGGCTCTTGAATTCAAAAGCTGAAAAAAAGATTATATCGAAGTACAAGAAAGCCAAAAGGCGATTACTGATTCTCGATTATGAGGGAACCATTATTCCATTCAGCGGCCATCCGCAAAGAGTAGCACCAAACCGGCAGGTTATCTCCATTATCAAGAAACTGGCAAAAGACAAAAAAAATATGGTTGTCATTATGAGCGGAAGCGAAAAAACTTTTCTTGAAGATTGGTTTGGAAAAATAAAAGATGTTGCTCTTGTGGCAGAAAACGGTTCATGGATAAAGGGATTAGACGGAGAATGGAGAGTTATCAAGCCCCTTACAAATGACTGGAAGGAGCAAATTGTCCCTATCTTGAAGCTTTATTCTGAAAGGCTTCCGGGATCTTTTGTTGAAGAAAAGGAATATTCTGCTTCACTTTATTATAGGAAGGCAGATACCGAGTTGAGCCTTATACGGGCAAAGGAGCTTCTCGATGACCTCGTGGAATTTACAGCTAATCTCGATGTACAGATAAGCAGAGGATATAAGGTGATAGCTGTGACAAATTCAGGGGTAAACAAGGGTACCGCTTGCCTTCATTGGATAAAAGATAAATCATATGACTTCATCTTTGCAGCAGGCGACAACTGGACTGACGAGGAACTCTTCAAGTTAATGCCTTTTAAGGCAACCTCGATCAGGATAGGCATTGTCCAATCGTATGCAGATTATAATTTACAAAGCTATGAAGAACTTCTAAACCTCCTCAAGAAATTTATTGGAGAAGAACAATTATAAAGAGGCAGATTCTTTTTTTTGGAGAATAAATAATCATTAAACAACATTTATTTTGATTCTATTAAGTGCTTCAGTACCTTTAAAAAGATAAAAACTTTTACACCTTTTTACATATGGAAATACCAAGAAAATTGAATACATTTCTTGGAGTATTTACACCATCCATATTGACAATACTTGGTGTAATACTTTATTTGAGAATCGGGTGGGTTGTAGGAAATGCAGGATTACTTCCCGCACTGGCAATCATTGGGCTTTCGAATATAATATCCCTTGTCACTGCATTATCGGTATCGGCCGTAGCTACAAATATGACTGTTGGTGTGGGAGGTGCCTATTATATCGTATCGAGAAGTTTGGGTCTGGAAATTGGAGGTGCCATAGGAATACCTTTATATCTCTCCCAAGTTTTGTCGGTAACACTTTACTCTTTTGGTTTAGCAGAATCTTTGAGAATACTTTTTCCAAATCTCCCTATTGAATTAGTCGCAGCAATTGTTGTCATAGCTGTAACCATTATTTCACTAAAAGGTCCAGAGATAACTTTAAAAACTCAAATCCCCGTTTTAGTTCTTATATTTCTTTCCCTACTATCCTTGTATGCAGGCACAAAAATAGGAGAACACCAACCAATCCTTTGGGGCGATTATCCTGATGCAAAAGACTTTTGGACTGTATTTGCGGTTTTTTTCCCTGCTGTTACAGGAATTCTTGCAGGTGTAAGTATGTCAGGAGACCTAAAGAATCCTCAAAAGGCAATACCATTGGGAACATTATGTGCTGTCATTGTGGGTTTTATCGTTTATTTGACTGTGCCTTTTGTTCTCGCTTTTAGCGCTGATAATTCACTTCTTTTGAATGACAGCTTGGTTTGGACAAAGGTTGCTGTTGTTCCACTTCTTGTTATTCCGGGACTATGGGGCGCCATATTCTCTTCCGCTGTTGGCAGTATTCTTGCCGCACCCCGCACACTACAAGCCCTTGCAAATGACCGTGTAGTACCGTCTCTGTTTGCTAAGTATCAGCTTAAAAGCGGTGAGTCTATTCCTTCAATCATATTATCTTCAACTTTGGCGCTTTGTGCCGTTTTATTGGGAAACCTGAATGCAGTAGCGCCCTTTGTAACGATTTTCTTTCTAACTACTTATGGAATGATAAATCTTGTAGCAGGACTTGAAAAGCTCGTTGCTGACCCCTACTACCGTCCAAGCATCAATGTCCCCTCTTTTCTATCTTTAGCTGGCGCACTCGCATGTTTTTGGGTGATGTTCGTAATAAGCAAAAGCGCATGCATCCTCGCAATCATATCCGAATTGGTAATATGGGCATTACTTAGACGCCGTGAGATGCGTGCAACTTGGGGTGATTTGCGGCGAGGACTTTGGCTCTCGCTTGCCAGGTATGCGCTCTTAAACCTGAAGACATTGCCAGAAAATCCTCGCAATTGGAGACCCCATATTCTACTTTTTGCGGGAGATGTAGAAAAAAGAATCAATCTTGTCCGTTTTGCATCGTGGCTCAACCATGACAGAGGTATATTGACAGTCTGTAATCTCGTTGAGAAGGAATCAGAAGATGATGTAAAGAAAATCGAGGAAGAAGAAAAGTCGATAGACCATTCACTAAATCTCAGACAGCTTGTCGCTTTCAGTGAAGTCAATGTTGTTGAACATTTCGAAGAAGGAATAATAAATATGGCACAAACGCAGGGCATTGCAGGATTGACATCAAATACACTTATGTTTGGATGGAGCAACTATACAGAAAGGCTTGCATCATATTTAAGAATTATGAGACGAGTAAGTCATCTTGGAAAATCAGTCATCATTGCCGAAATATCAAAACTCGACATTGAAAAGAAGAATAAAAAAATTGATATTTGGTGGCGCGGAAAACAGCATAATGGGGATTTGATGCTTCTGCTTGCTTACCTTCTCTCATTAAACAATGAATGGCGGCGCTCTACTATTACTGTAAAAAGTATTGTAAGCAGTGAATTGTCTGCTCAAGAGATGGAGAAAAACCTCTCAAAATTGATTCCGTCAACAAGAATTCCTGCAGAAAGAAAGGTAATACTAAGAGATAAAAACAGAGACATAGAAGATATGATGAAAGAAGAATCCTTTGACGCCGATGTAGTTTTTCTTGGATTAAAGATCCCTGAGACAGGAACGGAAATGCAGTATGCAAAAAGAATCGAAAAACTTGTTAGCGGTTTTTCAAGTGTGGTCCTTGTTAGAAATTCAGGAAAATTTGTCGGCGAACTTGTCTGACAAAATCGAAACAATCATCTTCTAAAGAAAAATCTTAAAATCAAAGTAAGGATAATGCTTATGATAATACATGTCGTCAAAGGGAAGTAGAATGAAAAATTCTTCTTTTCAATTCTGATATCACCGGGAAGTTTCCCTAATTTGTCAATAAAAGGAATTTTGCCTGATAATGTATTTGAAAGCATTAAAAATAACCCGATTGCCGCTATTAATATGCCTGTGAAGAAGAGTATCTTTCCCAAATCGCCAAACATCATTATTGCTTCACCCCTCTTTTTTTTCTTTCTTTTTCCATAATACGCTGATTTCTTTCTTCAAGACTGAAAGAGCATCCACAATATTTCTGCCTGTACATTCCGATTTTCAAAGATTCCTGCACTCCGATTTTCCAACCTTTTCTGAAATCTTCGTAAACAAAATCTATTTTATATCTATTGGCAATATCCACTGCTATCTCTTTCAGCTTTTTATGTTTCATATAAATACTGTATAACAATGTTGATGAAATCTTATCAAATCCTTCTTCAATGGCTCTTCTTGCTGTAGTTTCAAGCCGTATATGATAACAGATTTCACATCTTCTATCTTCGTTGCCTTCAACCGATTTCAAAAAATCATCATAAGTTTCGCGAGGTTGAGCAAACAAGATTGGAATTTTTTTATCTTCCAAATAATTTTCCATCGTAACCTGTCTTTTCAAATATTCACTTTTAGGAAAGATGTTAGGATTGTAAAAGAAGGCTGTAATTTCATATTTTTTTTCTAATACTTGCAGTGGATAAATAACACAGGGTCCACAGCAAGTATGCAAAAGAAGTTTCCCAGACACTTTCATAGCCCTCTTTTCAATCCAAATTTTTCAGCATATCTTTTAACTTCTTCTATTTCACTTCTTTTAGGATATCTATTTATTTCAGCAAATTCATTTGCCCTATGACATGGACGATACTGCCCCATCACATTGACATATGTATCAGATGATATTTTATCTGAAATAAATTTCAAGATTCTTTTTGAATCTTCCATCATTCCAGGCATTACTAAATGTCTTACTAAAAGACCTCTTTCAGCAATTCCATCTTTATTTATCTTCAAATCTCCCACCTGTCTGTGCATTTCTATAAGAGATTCCTTCATATGTTTTGAATAGTCTTTGGCATTCGTATATTTAGCCGCTATTTTATCATCATAGAACTTTGCATCAGGCATATAGATATCAATAATACCATCGAGCAATTCAAGTATTTCTACATTTTCATATCCTCCACAATTATAAACAATCGGGATTTTCAAACCTCTTCTGCAAGCTATCATTATGGCTTCCACTATTTCTGGAATGTAGTGTGTTGGTGTAACGAAATTTATGTTATGGCACCCTGCTTTTTGGAGTGCAAGCATATGATATGAAATCTCTTCCGCTGAAACATCTATACCGCTGTCATAATGACTGATATCGTAGTTTTGGCAAAAGAGGCACCCCAAATTACATTGAGACAAGAAAATTGTTCCTGAACCAAATCTTCCCACAAGAGGAGATTCTTCACCGAAGTGAGGCGCGGCGCTCGATATTCTGGCATTTGCCCCTCCTCTGCATTTTCCTTTTTCGCCGGCAAGACGGTTTACATGGCATTGGTGAGGACAAAGGACACAGTCTTTCAAAACATCTTTGAGTTTTTCAATTCGCTTTTCTATCTCTTCAGATTCACAGATTTTCAAATATGAAGGAAACATAGACCAACCCGTATAGATTTTCCACTTTTAATTGGATAAACGGAGGCATTGTCTGCATATTTTTGTATCTATCTTTCTTTCTAAAATCGACCTTTCCATATCTATGCGCCTTTGGCTTTCCCAAATTTCACGAAGGGACTGACTTTTAACATTTCCAATCTCAACTTCTCCTTTCCAATCATGGCAACAAAGCACTGCTCTTCCATTTGGAAGTATATGAAGTTGCGGGGCCTCTAGCCCTGCACACATTGGTTTACCGCTAATGAATAGAAAATCTTTCCAATTGGATTCTGCACGGCTGTGAAAACTCACATCAACATATTCCTTTTCATTTTCCAATCTTCCCACAGAGTATGAAAACTGATAAAGGTCAGACAAGTACTTGATTTCTTCGAAAAATTCTTTTCTCACTTGGTCTGATACTATGTCATAATCGATTGACCATATCTCAATCTTGAATCGCTCTGTCATATTCTTATTCTTGTTCAATAATATGAGTTTTAAAATATCATCCAGTTTTTTTTCGTAGGATGTATTTTTTCTAATGGTTTCATAAATTTTTTTTCCCCAATCGAGATTTAGGCACACTAAATCTCCGCTTGAAAGAATTTCGCTTAGCAGTTTGATTTCTTCTGGTGACAGAAGGGTTAGATTTGTCAAAAGATAAATATTTAGTTTTTTTTCTTTGACAAATTTTATGAAGTCAAAATTGTCCTTATGAAGAAATGATTCACCAAACTCGCTCCATGTTACCATTTTGTTGAAGAGTCCATCAGAGGCTATCTCCTCGAGGAGTCTAAAAACAATATTGGCTTCTAAAAAATTTCGGTAAGGCAATGAAGCATTTGGACAACGGCAAACGAGATTACAGCAATTTGTTGGCGTGATATAAACACTGACTTTCTCATCTATATTTGACATTTTCTATCATCAATCGATTTATGAAAACAGAGTTTAATATTTCTTCTTTCTTACTTGTTTTTCAATGATGTATTCAATTTATCTAAATATTCTTTCGCTTTGATTTTCAGAGTCTCATCTTTGCCTGAATAGACTATCCACCTAAACTCTGCTTCTGCTTCAGGGTAAAGATTTCTCAAGTAATAATTGACTCCAAGATTATAATGAGAAGGAGCAAAATCAGGGTTTGCGGCAATAGACCTTTCATAATATCGTGCAGCTTCTTCA
The DNA here is from genome assembly GCA_003695725.1 of Candidatus Schekmanbacteria bacterium. Lineage (NCBI taxonomy): Bacteria > Candidatus Schekmaniibacteriota > Candidatus Schekmanbacteria bacterium. The sequence continues at coordinate 3,141 of RFHX01000044.1, read as the reverse complement.
TAGTTGCCGCGCTTTTCACTAATTATGCCCAAGAAATAAAGGGTTTCTACATTTTTCGGGTCATACTTCAATACATTATGAAAACTTTTTTTTGCGCTATCAATATCACCTAATTGAAAATAAGCTTTCCCTAAATTGTAATAGACTATGGAGGGAGATTTATAAAGAGGGTCATTGATTACTTTCTTCCACTCGACTATTGCATCGGCAAGGTCGCCTTGTATTGCCAATGTAGAAGCCATACCATTTCTAATCTCTGATTCGTTTGGTTTTATTGACAGCGCTTTCCTGAAATAGCGTAAAGCTGTATCGTATTCCCTCAACATTGAATAGGTCAATGCAAGGTCATTCAAATAATAAGGATTTTTTTCGTCATACTTTACAGCATTTGAAAAATTTCGAAGAGCTCTTTCATAGTCGCCATCGGCAAAAAATTTAACACCTGCATTGTGATATAGTATTGCAAGTCTTTCTTCTTCTTTTCTTTGTTCAGCGCTTTTACAGGAAGAAAAAATTAGGAACGCTATTAGAAATAAACAGACAAATAATTTTTTTTGTTTATACATTTTGGTTAATTTCTTAAGATGGATTCAAAAGAAATATGAGATGCATCATTGTCCGGCAGTAACACGCCCTGCCGCACCACAGCATTTTTTGTATTTTTTCCCGCTTCCACAGGGACATGGCTCATTTCTTCCGATTTTTGCCCCTTGGCGTCTTACCGTCTTCTTTTTCGTATCACCCTCTTCACCGCCATGACTCATTGATATATTTTGAAGCCTTCTCTGCTGTCTCTCATACATTTCAGCTTCATCAACAATCTCAACCTTGAATAGATGTTCGAAGGCGTCATTTTTAGCCCTTGAAACCATCTCTGAGAACATTGCAAAACCTTCCTTTTTATATTCAACCAAAGGGTCAAGCTGGCCATATCCTCGCAATCCAATTCCTTCCTTCAAATGGTCCATAGAAAGAAGATGGTCTTTCCAATGATTGTCAATTGCCTGAAGAACGATCATTCTTTCAAGCTCATCTGCTTCAGAACCGATTTTCGCCTTCCTGTCAGCCCTCTTCTCTTTATAGACTCTTAAAAGCAAATCTATTACTGCCTCTTTAACATCTTCATATTCATTGTTCTCAAAAGAAATGCCTTCTTGAATTATATCGACTCTGCTTAGTCTGCTAATTGCATCAACTATTCCTTTTCTCTGTTCTTCGAGATCTTCTTCCATTTCATACTGTGAAAATACATCTTCAACAACATCTGCAATAACATCTGTCACAACTTCTTCGATATCCTCGGCTTCGAGAATCTCGTTTCTCATTTGATATACAACTTCTCTTTGCTGATTCATTACATCATCATACTCGAGGAGCTGTTTCCTGATGCTGAAATTGTGAGATTCTACATTCCTTTGCGCTCTCTCAATGGATTTGGTTACCAAAGAATGTTCTATTGGCTGTCCTCTTTCCATTCCTATCTTTTCCATAAGGTTCGATGTCTTATCCATTCCAAAAATTCTCAAAAGATCATCTTCCATTGAAAGATAAAAACGAGATGAACCGGGGTCCCCCTGCCTTCCAGAACGACCTCTGAGCTGATTGTCAATTCTTCGGCTTTCGTGCCTTTCTGTACCTATTATATGCAGTCCGCCCAATTCAATTACTTCCCTTTCCCTTTCAACATCTTTTTCCTTCGTCACAGGGTCAACGCCGCCCAAAACTATATCTGTGCCTCTTCCCGCCATATTCGTTGCAATAGTGACTGCATGCTTCCTACCTGCCTGAGCAATAATTTCCGCTTCTTTTTCATGATATTTTGCATTGAGGACATTGTGTTTTATGCCTCTTTTTTTAAGCATCCTGCTGATAAGCTCAGATTTTTCGATGGATATCGTTCCTACCAAAACAGGTTGTCCCCTTTTATAGCAATCCTCTATTTCATTTACTACGGCTTCAAATTTTTCCTCTTCTGTCCTGTAAATGACATCAGGATGTTCGATTCTTCGTAAAGGTTTATTTGTGGGAATAACTATAACTTCAAGATTATATATCTTTTGAAATTCCTCTGCTTCTGTATCAGCTGTCCCCGTCATACCTGCCAATTTCTTATACATTCTAAAGTAATTCTGAAATGTTATGGTAGCGAGTGTTTGATTTTCATTTTCAATCTTGACCCCTTCTTTTGCTTCAAGGGCTTGGTGCAATCCGTCGCTATATCTTCTGCCAGGCATAAGTCTGCCTGTAAATTCGTCAACTATTATGACTTCTCCATCCTTGACAACATAATCTACATCTCTCTTGAAGAGAGTATGCGCCTTCAGGGCTTGATTTACATGGTGGATAAGCTCAATGTTTTTTGGGTCGTAAAGATTATCTACTCCAAGAAGTTTTTCTGCCTTGGCAACGCCTTCTTCTGTCAAAGCCACTGTCCTCGTCTTTTCTTCGATTGTGTAATCCTCTTCGGCTTTCAGTCGCGGCACAATCTTATCGACAGCATAATATTTCCCCGTGGAATCATCGGTAGGTCCTGAAATGATTAGCGGAGTCCTTGCCTCATCGATAAGTATGCTGTCAACTTCATCAACGATTGCATAATTTAGTTCACCTTGGCACATATCCTTCTTTCTGAATTTCATATTGTCTCTTAAATAATCGAATCCAAATTCGTTATTTGTGCCATAGGTAATGTCGGAATGGTATGCTTTATAACGCTCTTCGTCGTCCATATCGTGCTGAATAAGTCCGACTGACAATCCTAAAAATTTATATATTTCTCCCATCCATTCGGAATCTCTTCTCGCCAAGTAATCATTTACTGTTACGATGTGGACACCTTTGCCTTCAAGAGCATTCAAATATACAGGTAGGGTTGCAACAAGCGTTTTTCCCTCGCCTGTTTTCATTTCTGCAATTTTTCCCATATGAAGAACGATTCCACCGATCAACTGCACATCAAAATGACGCATTCCGAGCGTTCTTTTTGAGACTTCTCTCACAACAGCAAACGCTTCAGGCAAAATATCATCAAGAGTTTCTCCTGAGGAAAGACGTTTTTTGAATTCATCTGTTTTAGCTTTGAGGGCATTATCTGAAAGTCTGGAAATCGATGGTTCCAACTTATTGATTTTATCAAGTGTT
>RFHX01000043.1 GCA_003695725.1 Candidatus Schekmanbacteria bacterium | reverse complement strand
TCTGAATTCAATTTTACGGAGCCCGTTGAATCATCTGAAGGTGTCCTTGGAATGTTTAATCCTGATTTGGAGTTTCCCGGTCCCGGTGAGGAGATAATCAGCAGAAAAGGCAAAACATTGGACCGCAAAGAATTTGAGAGAATGCTCGATGAGTTTTATGAGCTTCGCGGTTGGGATGTTGAAACTGGACTTCAAAAAAAGGAAACTCTCGAACGGCTTGGGCTGAGTGATATATGCGAAGAAGTCGAGAAGTTAGGGCTCATAAAATCATAAATAGGTAGTCCTTATTATTTAGTCTGCACAATTCTCTTTTTTAAATTGCAGGGAGAAGTGTTTTTACCTTTTTCGAAATAACTGTTTCCCCTTTGAAATTTGCTGTGGATAGATTTCATTTTTTGTTATAAAGGGAAATCTTGTAAGATTATAAAAAATGGTGTTTTCTGCATTATAAAGTTTAGGGAGAAAAGATAAATGTTATGGTCAAAATATCTGATACCAACTCTAAAAGAAAATCCTTCGGAAGCTGAGGTTGTAAGCCATCGGCTTATGCTTAGGGCGGGGATGATTAGAAAATTGTCTGCAGGAATTTACAATTATCTGCCTCTTGGACTTAGAGTAATAAGAAAAGTAGAAAATATAATCCGTGAAGAGATGAATAGGGCGGGGGCAATTGAGATATTGATGCCCGCAATACAGCCTGCTGAATTGTGGATTGAAAGCGGAAGATGGAAAATATACGGCAATGAGCTTTTAAGGATATTGGACAGACATAAAAGGGATTTCTGTTTTGGCCCAACTCATGAAGAGGTTGTGACTGATATTGTCAGGAAGGAGATAAAATCTTACAGACAGCTTCCTATAACGCTTTATCAGATTCAAACAAAATTCCGTGATGAAATAAGACCGAGATTTGGAGTGATGAGAGCCCGTGAATTTATTATGAAGGATGCATACAGTTTCGACGCTGACAACGAAGGTGCAGAAGAGAGTTATAAAAAGATGTTTGACGCATATTGCCGAATATTTGAAAGATGCGGACTTGAATACAGGGCAGTTGAAGCTGATACAGGGACGATAGGCGGAAAATTTTCCCACGAGTTTATGGTATTGGCAGATACGGGAGAAGAGACGATTGCCTGTTGTGATAGATGTGATTATGCGGCAAATCTTGAAAGGGCTGAAATTAGAGAAGAAGAAAGTGATCAAGTCGATGAAGCAGAAGTTGAAGAGCTTAAAGTCGTGGATACTCCCGGAAAAAAAACAATTGCGGAAGTTTCGGAGTTTTTGAATATTCCTGCCAGTCGGATGTTAAAAACTATTGTATATCTTGCTGATGGAAAGCCCCTTGTTGTAGTTGTGAGAGGAGATTATGAGATAAACGAGGCAAAGTTGAGGATAGCGGCAGATTGTGAAATGTTAGAGCTTGCAGATGATGATACAGTAAAGAAAGTTACAGGCGCAGATACAGGTTTTGCAGGGCCTGTTGGGTTGAAGGATGTAGATATTATAGGAGATTATTCAATCAAGGGGATTAAAAATGCTGTTACGGGCGCAAATGAGAATGACAAGCATATTGTGAATGTCAATGAGGGAAGGGATTACAAGATTGTCAGATATGCAGATATTCGCACAGCAGTAGAAGGAGATAGATGTCCCCGATGCAGTGAAGGAAGATACAAATTCGTAAAGGGAATAGAGGTGGGACATGTTTTTAAATTAGGCACTAAATATTCTGAAGCAATGGGCGCGAAATATCTCGATAAGGATGGCGAGGAAAAACTTGCTGTAATGGGCTGCTATGGAATCGGTGTGGGACGGACTGTTGCTGCTGCAATCGAGCAGAATTATGACAAGGACGGAATAATCTGGACTCTGCCGCTTGCACCTTTTCAAGTGCTTGTACTTCCTGTCAATGCAAGCCATAAGGAATCGATGGACACTGCCTTTTCTATTTATGAAGAGTTGAGTGATATGGGTGTTGAAGTGCTGATGGATGACCGTGATGAGCGCCCGGGAGTGAAATTTAAAGATGCAGATTTGATAGGTATTCCGTACAGAATTACGATAGGGGAAAAAAATCTCAAAAATGGGAATGTGGAAGTGAGAACTAGAAGAACAGGAGAAAACAAGCTAATTGAAAAGAATAAAGTGAGCCAAGTTTTAAAAGAACTTCTCCACACAAACGGATTGACAATTGATTCTTGAATCAATTGACAAAAATCATTCTCTGTTTTATAAAAAATAGTGATTTTTGGGAGATCGTCTAACGGTAGGACTGCAGACTCTGACTCTGCCTATCCAGGTTCGAATCCTGGTCTCCCAGTTTTTTTTATAAAGGAATTTTATGCCCAAAATAAAGATTCCTAAATATTCTCCCCGACTTTTGGATATCCTTAAGAAAAACGGCATAACATTGAAAGATAAGATTTCTGTTGAGGAATTTGAAAGGGAAGTTTGCCGATTTATGGATAAAAATAAAGTTCTTCATCTTGGAACGAGCTATAATGATATACCTCGTGTTACGCCTCTTGAATATAAACATAAAGGATTTACGCTTTATATTTTTTCAGAAGGTGGCGGTAAGTTTGCAAATTTGAGGAAAAACAAGAATGTTGCTCTCTCCATTGCTTCTCCCTATGATTCAAAAAAGGATTTCTTTGGCGCAAAGGGATTGCAGATGTGGGGCAGGGCAGAGGTGATTTCAGCAAAATCTTCTCCCAAGAAATTCAAAGAATGCCTTCAAATAATGGGTATTGATGAAAGGCGTCTTTCCGGTGAATTCAATTATAGAGTAATCAAGATTGAACCACATATGATTAGATACCGCAATACTCGTGCAGGTTTCAGAAATGTAGTATGGGAAAAATAGTGTTTTCGAACATCTCCCGACCTTCTTTTTGAATAAAACAGGCCGCATTAGTCAGTGCGGCACAATAAGAAGGAATCTTCACTCTTTTGCTTCTTTTTCTTTTAAAGCATAGATATATCGTAAATTCTCTTTTGCTTTCTTGTTGTCATTGTCTCGGAAAAGAGCTGCAATAAAGAATTGCTCAGCTTTTTTGAGCTCGCCTGTACTCAAATAGAGAATCCCAATATTATTGTATGCTTGCGGTCTCTTGGGATTTTGCCTTATTGCGGCGTTGAATGATTCTAATGCCTTTTGTTTATCGCCTTTTTTGAAGAAAATTACTCCCATATTGATAAGCGAATTGTAATATGTAGGATTGTCGTTGTAATCATAATAGGGCAAGTACTTCAGCGATTCTTCAAATTCCTTCAATGCCATATCGTCATTACCCAAACCAAGATAGGCTTCTGCAAGGTAGTAGTGGATTTCAGCATATTTATTGTTGATTTCAATTGCTTTCTTTATTTCTTCCTTTGCTTCCTCATAACGCTCTTTTTTCAAAAGGACATAACCGAGATTCGCATGTGTCCTGAATTTTTGAGGAGATTTCTTTACGGCGTCCTTCCAAATGGATATATCGCTTTTCCAGTCCATAATTCTGTTTCCTGTCAATCCGAGATAAAAGCAGGTAGATAGGCAAAGTATAGCGGCGGCTATATATTTTTTTTTCATTTGTTCTTTTTTCGAGATAAGCCTTTTCAAGGGGTCTGATATAAGAAATGCAAGGGCGATAAGGGGAAAATATAACCACCTCTCACACATATAGTCTCTCAAGCGTACAAGGAGGTGAGGAGAAAAAGCCAGAATAAGCCATATGATTCCAAATGACGACAATGGTAAATTCTTTTTGATCCGGTAGGCAATAAAGATTAAAAGAGTGAATATGAGAAATCCAAGTAGAAAATGCACATTGAATAAGGATCCAATATCTGAGAAAAAAGGGTCGATATTGAGATTTACCGGATAAAGCATTTTAAGGAGATAATGCGCAAAGACATTAAATTCAGTGAGGATATGCGTAAAGAGAGGACGCACAGTTTTATCAGGGCTTTTCAAAATGAAAAGGGAAGGCATTTTCAAAAGCGAAACGAATAGAGAAATCAGAAAATAGGGAAGAAAAAGGAGGATTGTTCTTTCTTTGTTTTCATCTCTGTAAAAGAACAGTGTTGCAATAAGAATGAAAGCAGGGAAAATTAGTGAAATTTCCTTACTCAAGAGTGCGCAGAAAAAAAATAAAAGAGATACCGTAATATGCAAAAATAACTTTATACTTTTCGCTTCAATCGCTTTCAGAAAAGAAAGGAACGAAAGAAGAAGGAAGAAGGTATAAAGAAGCGATGACCTTCCTGTAATGTAAATGACAGATTCTGAGGCGAGAGGATGAACAAGAAAAAAAAGCACAGATGCGAAACTAAGTATATTTATTTGAAGCAACTCAGAGATGTCTGAAGTTTTTAGAAGCAGCATTCTGACTATGAAGAAAAGCAAAAGAGAGTTTAGGAAATGAAGAGCTATATTTACTATGTGATAACCTGCCGGATTGCCTCTTGAAATCAGAGAATTCAATCTGTAAGTTGTGCCAAGCAGGGGCCTTGATGAAAAAATATCGATGCTTTCAAGAAGCGCTTTGATTCCTCCAGAATAATCAACAGAAGGGTTGATGATTAGAAGGTCGTCGAAGAGAAAAGGAGTTTTCAAAGAGGGAAGGTATAATGAAAAAGATAAAATACCAGCAAGTGTAATAATACAGATTAGGAAAATATTATTATTAGAAAGTTTATTCATTTTTTTGTTATTACGAATTTTTGTTTTATTATAAGAAGTTTATAACTTTTTATATCTCTTCAAAACAG
>RFHX01000042.1 GCA_003695725.1 Candidatus Schekmanbacteria bacterium | reverse complement strand
GTTTATAAGTTTTAAAAAACAATTCACTTTTTAAATAAAATAAATTTGCAAGTGTGTAAACGAACTTTATTCATTTTTATTGTTATTCTCGACATTGATTTTTTTTTCGAAGAGTATAAATTTCTTGACATAAGTTATACATAGTGGCTTATAAACTCTTTGTTGAAGAAATTTGATTTATACTTATACCATTTTTAGGAGGGGAAATGATGTTTGGAAAGAAATTTGCGGCTCTTATTCTTGTTCTATCATTGGCAATAATATTTCCTTCGTGCGGCGGTAAAAACGCCGAATTTAGAAAACTGATGAAGGAAGGCGAAAAATACTATGGCGCTTCAGAATTTGAAAAGGCAATAGAATCATTTAAAAAAGCTTCGGAGTTAATGCCCAATGACCCAAATCCATACCAAAATATAGCAGTATGTTATTCAAATCTTTTTCTTGCTACGAAAAGTGAAACGGAACACAAGCTGGCGGCTGAACTTTCTGAAAATGCAATAAAATATTACAAGAAGGTTTTAGAGCTTGACCCTGAACGAGCTGATGCTCAGATGAACATCTCCAATGAATATGCAAAAGTTGCCGCAATGTTTATGGATGACGGAGATTTGCCAAATGCAAGAAAATATCTAAAAAAATGGCTTGAATTTGATCCTGCCAATGCAGATGCCTATTACAGAATGGGAGTTTTAGATTGGGGACTTTGCTTTGCTGTTAAAAAACCTGAAGTACTGCTTGGCACAGATGAATTCATCGACAAGGTTGCGGCTGATGAAAATGCAGTCAAGGCAGTTGCCAAAGCAGGAAGATTAAAAAAAGAAGATGCATTGTCGCTTATAAATCTTATTAAAACGCCTGAAAAAGATGTTTTGGCGGCAATCGACAAAAAAGTCTTTATAGAAAAATTAAAAAGAATAAAAGACATCGATGACGAGCTTGCAGAAAAGATTTATGCATGCTCAACAGAAGACACTTTTGATATTTTAAAATGCATAATAAATGCAGCCCCTGATTTGTCATTCACCAAATCCAAACAGGCTCGCGCAATTTTCACTAAAAATCCCGATAATATGGCTATTTATGTGAGCAAAGAATTGGGAATCAAAAAGACATATGCAAGCAGAGCTATTTCCGAATTAATGAAACATCTAAAATACGAAGCTATAGCAGATGGTTTGGCAATGTTGGATAAATCAATAGAAATAAACCCAAACGCTCCTGATACATATCAATATAAGACTATGCTATATGTTGAAAAAATCAAACTTGAGAAAGATAGAAAACTCCTCAATGAATATGCGAAAAAAGCTGAAGAAAACTTCATTAAAGCAAGCAAACTGCGCACACCTGATAAAAGTGAAGAGGACCTTCAGAAAGATGTCAAGCAACTGCGCTCTCAGCTAAAACAGCTTATGGCTAAAAGAAGGTAAGAAAAGATTTAATGCTGAGAAAACTTTATGATTGGGTCCTCCATTGGGCTGATACTCCATATGGAGCGCCGGCACTTTTTTTACTCGCTTTTGCGGAATCTTCGTTCTTTCCAATTCCTCCGGATGTGCTGCTAATAGCGCTTGTTATTTCTAAACCGCGCAGGGCATTCAAGTTTGCACTTATTTGCTCAATCGGCTCGGCCCTTGGAGGAATGCTGGGATATGGAATCGGTAAATTTTTGTGGGAATATGCGGGGATTTCATATTTCTTTTTTCACTATGTGCCGGGATTTACACCTGCAGTCTTTGACCGTGTAAGCAAAATATATAATGAATGGAATTTTTGGGCTGTTTTCACAGCAGGCTTCACCCCCATTCCATACAAGGTTTTTACAATAGCTGGAGGCGTTTTTTCCATAAATTTCCCTGTCTTTGTTCTTGCTTCAGTTATTTCAAGGTCTGCACGCTTTTTCATTGTGGCAGGACTTTTGTGGAAGTTTGGCGAACCTATAAGGGAATTCATAGATAAATATTTCAATATTCTCTCGATTATTTTTGTAATCTTACTTCTTGGGGGATTTATCCTTTTGAAGTACGTATTTTAATAGAAAATTAAGTGCCGAGGGCAAAACTTTTCAGTCTTTCACTAAGTTTTTTGCCAAGTTGATGTGCTTCTTCAATCTTATCAGGTTGTTTTGAAAGGTCAGGAATTATCTCATCTGTAATTTTTGTCCCTTCACCCATAAACATATAAATTGCTCCAACTTTGCAGGTTTCTCCATATCCACACACAAAACAGCATGCCGCCCCTTGAGCTGTAATCTCCCCAATACACTCAATCTGATTATATTGGAAAAAGGTTTTGATGTTTTCTGCAGGAGCATTGGGCATACCTCCCCCAACGCCAACAGCAATACCGAGCTTCCCCGCAACTGCCTTCCCCTCACGATGTCTGAATTGATAAAAACGTTCCATAAAGCAGTGCGTCAATCCATTGAGTACTGAAAAATAATTAGGAGCACCAATCACATAGGCATCTGCCTCAACAATTTTTTTGCGCAACTCTGTCATATCATCTTTCACTTTACAGATATTATCTTTTACACATCCAAGGCAGGCAATGCAGGGAGAAATTTTTTTCCCTGCAAGAGAAATGAATTCACTTTCACAATCAACTGTACTCAAAACCTCCTGCACAAGCCTGTCTGTCGTCTTGTTCCTGCGAGGGCTTCCTGATATTCCCAGTACTTTCATAATATTCCTCCTTTACTCTTAATCTATAACAACTCTTTTGCATAAATTTTTAAATAATTCAAATCATTATCACTTGGCAACTGATAATTTCTTTTGAGTCATATACAATTTAATTTCGCAGTGTCAGTAAAAAGATATTGAAAGTGTCGGTTTTTTGAACACTTTTTTATATTATTTTTCAGTATGTTAGCATTATTCTTAAGTTTATATGTCGACTTTTAAGACACTTTTTTCATCATATCATAATTTATTTTTTTAACGGTACAATCATAGAAATGAAAATAATTCGAAATTTCAATATGTTAAAAAAAAATGATGTCTGAGCAAAGAATTGGCACAGTTATTGCTTAAAATTAAAGAGCAACGGTTGGATGATTCGTATAATTTTTGAAGCATCACTTTAAAGGGAGAGATAATGATGAAGACATTTAAAGTATTAATTCTCAGTCTTATATTTTTTGGAACTTTCTTGGTAAATTCTCAAGCCATTACACCTGTTGACCCCAATTTTTATGAGATTCCAAGCAATTATCACTATTATGCTCCATCGAGTCTTGATTTTTATGATTCTGATGATGACTCTCATTGGACAGATATTTCTCTTGGCTTTACCGTCGAAATTGCAAACAAGACCTATGACCGCTTTGCCATCGATTCAAATGGATATGTCCAATTAATGGACGAGTTTGACACCGACTCCAATTATGGATATGGATATGAATATGATTTGATTGCTGACAACCCTGATGGTACATACCTAATGGCAGCTTATGATGATTTATCATCTTACTATTATGGACATTATGGTTACAAGCTCGAATCGAACCGCGCCATATTCTTTTGGTACACTGAAACATATGATGATGAAGATTCCGATTATCTAAATGAATTTGAAATAATTTTGTATGATACAGGCAGAATCGAATGGCATTTCGGTTGGCAAGATTATGATTCATATGGCTATGACCTTTTCTCTGGTATATATCTCGGAAACACCGGACAGCTCGCCGAATTGACAAGCGATATAATTCCTGATAGCCAATCATTTGCTTTCCCTATTCCAGAGCCTTCAACATTCGTTCTTCTCGGACTTGGACTTTTGGGCGCAGTTGGATTAAAGAAAAAGATGAAATAATATTTGATTTAGAACCTATAAAGCAGGAAATCAGAAAAATGGTTTCCTGCTTTTTTATTGCCAAATCGAATTCCGCAAAAAAGGCAGAGCTTCAAGACGAAACTCTGCCCTTTTAAAATTTTTGCTTAAATTTATTTACTTAACATTCTTTTTAGTATAGTTGAGCAATCCTCCGGCAAGGATTATTGCCTTTTGCCTTTCGGTCAAATCATAGGTTGCTTCGAGTGTCTTCTTCGTCCTCAAGTTTCTTACTTTGAGAGGTTCATTGTTTTTCAACGCTTTATGAACATTTTCAATCTTGAGTGTATCACCCTCTTTCAAAGAGGCGTAATCTGAATCTTTGCTGAATCTAAGGGGAAGAATACCAAAATTAACTAAATTCGCCCTGTGTATTCTTGCAAATGATTTAGCGAGAACAAATTTGATTCCCAGATACATAGGAGCAAGAGCCGCATGCTCACGGCTTGATCCTTGTCCATAGTTTTCACCACCTATGATGAATCCTCCTTTATTCTTTTTTGCCCGTTCAGAAAAATTTGGATCAACAACCTCAAAAACATGTTCAGATATTTTAGGTATATTCGAGCGAAGCGGTAAAATCTTTGCCCCTGCTGGCATAATGTGGTCAGTCGTTATATTGTCACCTACTTTAAGAAGCACTTTTCCCGACAATGTATTTGGCAATGGTTTATTTTTCGGAAGTGGAGCAATATTTGGTCCCCTGACAATCTCAACCTTGCTTCCGTCTCTTGGCGGCTTTACAATGAGATTATCATTTACAATAAACTTTTTCGGCATTGAAACTTTTGGGAACTTCCCAAGTTTTCTTGGATCTGCAATTTTCCCTTTGAGAGCAGTTGCGACAGCCACCTCGGGGCTTGCAAGATAAACCAATGCATCTTTTGTACCGGAACGTCCAAGAAAATTCCTATTGAATGTTCTTACAGTAACACCGCCACTGCAAGGAGCTTGTCCCATACCAATACAGGGACCGCAGGCTGATTCAAGGATTCTAGCTCCAGCGGCAACAATTTCAGCAAGAGCTCCATTCCTCGATATCATCTCAAAAACCTGCTTCGAACCCGGCGCCACAGCAAAACTTACATCAGGATGGACTTTTTTGCCCTTCAAAAGCCCTGCAACAGTCATTAGATCCTTATATGAAGAATTTGTGCAGCTTCCAATTATGACCTGTTGAACAGGTTTACCTTCAATTTCCTTTACCTTACAGACATTGTCAGGTGAATGGGGCTGGGCAATCAATGGTTCTAACTTATTCAAATCGATCTTTAAAACTTCATCATATTCGCAATCCTTGTCCGCTTTCAATTCCTTCCAATCCTTTACTCTCCCCTGTGCTTTGAGGAACTCTTTTGTTACTTCATCACTCGGGAAAATCGATGTTGTAGCACCAAGCTCAGCGCCCATATTTGTAATGGTTGAACGTTCCGGGACACTCAAAGTTTTTACGCCGGGACCTCCGTATTCAAATATTTTTCCAACTCCACCTTTGACTGAAACCTGCCTTAATACCTCGAGAATAATATCTTTGGCAGAAACACCAGGACGGAGCTTTCCTGTCAGTTCAACAAGAACTACTTTGGGTGTGGCAAGATAAAATGGTCCTCCCCCCATTGCAACTGCAACATCCAACCCACCTGCACCGATTGCAATCATTCCGATGCCGCCGCCTGTTGGTGTATGGCTGTCAGAGCCAAGAAGCGTTCTGCCGGGCACACCAAAACGCTCAAGATTTACTTGATGACAAATGCCGTTTCCCGGCTTTGAAAAATAAATTCCATACTTTGCCGCTACAGACTGAAGATAACGGTGGTCATCAGCATTTTCAAAACCCGACTGTAAGGTATTGTGGTCAACATAACTTACAGAAAGTTTTGTTTTAACTCTCGGTATTCCAAGAGCTTCAAACTGCAGATATGCCATTGTCCCCGTAGCATCTTGGGTAAGAGTTTGATCAATTTTTATTGCAATTTCTTCACCGGGAATAAGCTTTCCGCTTACAAGGTGTGATTTTAAAATCTTTTGAGTTAGATTCAATCCCACTTCTTCATCCTCCTTCCATTAAATTGGCATTATGAATATTTTGAATTTTCAATAAAACTTTTTTCTAATACACAAGAATTGAAAAAAAGTCTAATGAAAAAGGGATTTTCAGGCAAAATTATACAGGTCTTCTCGAGTGTCGAGGTATTGCTAAACAAAAAAGAAGGGAAAAATTCACCTACAACTATATATCTACCGTAAAAAAATGTCGGCAATGGTAAATATCATAATTGCAACGCTAACTACTGCATTGACCGTAAAAAATGCCTGATTAATTCGACTCAAATCGCTTGGTTTTACGATGAAATGTTCATAGGCGATAAATATTCCGCATAAGACAATTCCTAATATATAAAATCTTCCAAGCGCTGCCGGATATGAAAGTATTATTAAAAATAATATCATTATGGCATGCATAATTCTTGCTGTTAGCAGAGACTTCTCAATGCCAAACTTTACCGGAAATGAATAAAGACCTTCCTTTTTGTCAAACTCGATATCCTGCAATGAATATAAAATATCAAAACCTGCTGTCCAAAAAAGGACTGCGCAACCAAGCAAAATTGAAATCAATGAAATTTCCTCCTTTACAGCAACCCATGCACCAACCGGTGCAATTGCAAGAGATAAGCCGAGAAAGAAGTGAGAAAAATAGGAAAAACGCTTAGTAAAAGAATAAAATGATATTATGAAAATAGCCAATGGAGAAAGTAGAAAGGCAAGATGGTTTATTTCATATGCTGATATCTCAAATATTAAAAGGGCAATAAAAGCGTAAAAAAACATCTGTTTTTTGCTCAACCTGCCAGCAGGTATTGCTCTGTTTTTAGTCCTCTCATTTTTTCTATCATATTCAGCATCTACAATTCTGTTAAATGCCATAGCCCAACTTCTTGCACCAACCATTGCAAGGATAATCCAGAAAAAAAGTTTGATTTCCGGTAAAGAGTCGATTGCCATAAACATTGAAGTTATAGCAAATGGCAAAGCAAAAAGAGTATGTTCAATTTTGATGTCTTTCAAAAATTCGATAAATTTTACTTGAGCCATTATTCTTTTACGCCTGTATGTATTGTAGCAATTCCAAATGAAAGGTCCTTAAATTCAACATCTTTGAATCCTGCTTCAATGAGTCGTTCGGACATTTCTTTGCGGCTTACAAACCCCTCTACAGAATCCCTCAAATAAGTGTATGCAACTTTATCTCCAGAGATTATCCGTCCAATGAAAGGAAGCACAAATCTCAAATAGGGACGAAACAGCAGAGACAAGAAAAGGCCCTCAGGTTTATAAAATTCCAAAATTACTGCCTTCCCTCCCCTCTTTATCACTCGTCTCATTTCTGATAATGCTTTTTTCAATTGGGAAATATTTCTTAATCCAAATGCAACTGTTACTGCGTTGAAAGATTCATCCTTAAAGGGGAGGCAAATCGCATCTGCAGAGAGGACTCGAATTTCCATTATTTTTGGATTATTTTTTATTTTTTTGATGCCATGAATCAGCATTTCAGTGCAAAAATCTGTTGATACAACCATTGCATCGTTTTTCTGCTCCTTGATTTCAATTGACAAATCAAGAGTTCCAGCACATATGTCAAGGACACTGCTGCCTGCTGAAAGGGCAATACCTGCAGTCTTTTTACGCCAGCTTCTATCCAACCCAAAAGATAAAAGATGATTCAAAAGGTCGTATCTTTGGGTAATAGAAGCAAACATTCTTCTGACATATTGAGGAGTTGCCATCGCTTTATCATCTAAATAGGGAAATCATTGAAAATTCTTTTATCAACCTCTAATCCTTCTCTACAACAACCATCGCAAATGCACAGGTATTTGTATGGGATATAGAAATAAAAATCTTTTTCATATTTTTTTCATTGAAAAGCTCGAGCGCTTTTCCATATAGAGTCACAATCGGTGTGCCTGATTCTTCATTTAGGACCTCAATATCCTTCCATGATATACCTGAATTCTTTGCAGGGGAAAGAGCTTTGAATACAGCTTCTTTTGACACATATCTGCCTGCAAGCGTCATTAAAAAATTTTTTTGTCCTGCAAGTTCCCTTTCTTTCTCGGTAAATATCCTTTTTATAAACCTTTCCCGTCTTTTTTCCAAGACAGATTTGAATTTTGCTATATCTATATGGTCTATACCAATGCCGCAAATACTCATCTTTTTCTCTTTATCTCTTCACAGCTTTTTCTATGGCTTTTGCTTTTCTGATGAGTTTTTTCAATGCACCAAGAGAAAGTGTATTTGGCGCATCACAAAGGGCTTTCGCTGGATTGGTATGCACTTCGGCATAAATGAAATCGACACCAACTGCCGATGCTGCGCAAACAAGTGGAAAAATATATTCGCTTTCTCCTCCTGATGAAACACCTCTTCCACCCGGTAATTGGACACTATGAGTTGCATCAAAGCCGACAAGAGAAGGCATCTTTTTCATAATTTCTATTCCTCTAAAATCAACAACCAAATTATTATATCCGAAAGTTGTCCCTCTCTCTGTAAGCATAATCTTCTTATTGCCAGCGCTTTGAATTTTCTCAATGATATTCGAGACATCACGAGGAGCAAGAAACTGCCCCTTTTTGACATTCAAAGGTTTACCAGTCTTTGCCGCTTCAATAAGAAGGTCTGTCTGACGGCAAAGAAAAGCAGGAATTTGAATCACATCGAGTACCTGCGAAGCATCAACCGCTTGATTTGGTTCATGAATATCAGAAAGTATTGGGACTCCTGCTTTTGATTTCACATTTGCCAAAATATCGAGACCTTTTTCAAATCCCGGCCCCCTAAAGGATTTGATCGATGAACGATTTGCCTTATCAAAGGATGATTTGAAAATGTAAAAGATTCCTTCCTTTCTGCATATGTCTTTTACCTTTTTGGCGATGTCAATACAAAGTTTTTCACTTTCAATTACACAAGGTCCTGCTATAAGAAAAAATTTTCCACCTTTTCTGACTTTTTTGCCTGAAATGCTAAATATCATCAAAATATCCCCGTGAATTATGAATCAAGAGGCTTGATTATCATACTGATATCTTCTGCTGCGGCTGAATGAGTTAGCGCTCCAATCGAGATGAGGTCAACTCCTAATTTGGCTATTTTACCAACATTATCAAGGGTTACCCCTCCCGAAACTTCTATTGTCGCTTTACCATCAATCAATTTAACCATCTCCTCGAGTGTTTCTTCATCCATATTATCAAGCATTATGATTTCAACACCTGCATCAAGGGCTTCTTTAACTTCTTCAGGCGTGCTTGCTTCTACTTCAAGTTTAAGATAGTGAGGCACAAAATCCCGCATTCTGCTTACAGCTTCAGTAATGCTTCCAACCATTTTTATATGATTATCTTTAATTAAAACAGCATCAAAGAGCCCAAATCTGTGATTCTTACCGCCTCCAACTCTTACTGCATATTTTTCAAGGACACGCCATCCGGGTGTTGTCTTCCTTGTATCTACTATCTTGGCTTTTGTTCCTTCTACTTGTGAGGCAAATTTCGATGCATATGTTGCAATCCCAGAAAGACGTTGTACATAATTGAGAATCACTCGTTCATGGGTTAGAAGAATATGTGCCTCAGCTTTGATGGTTGCAATCGTCGATTTATCTGGGACATGGTCGCCATCTTTAAAATTTGCATTAAATTCAAAATCCTCAGTAACCTTTGATAGTATTCGCGGTACGATTTCAATCCCCGCCAAAACCATATCATCCTTTGCTATCATTTCTCCTATGGCAGGAACCTTTTCATAAAGGACTCCATTTGTGGTAATATCACCTGTCCCCACATCTTCTTCAATAGACCATTCTATAAGGGGGTCAACTTTTGTCCAGTCTATATTCATCTTTATGCCTCAAACATATTGAGATGATTCTCAATCCTTTTTATTTCTTTTTCTACTTTCTCGAGTTTCCCTTTTTCTTTTTCAATAACATCTGAAGGTGCATTAGCAAGAAACTTTTCATTTGCCAATTTCTTTGAAGATGTTGCTCTGTCTTTTTCAAGTTTTGCTTTTTGTTTCAGAAGCCTCTTTTTCTCTTCATCAATATCAATAAGCCCTTCCAAAGGAATATAGGCTTCAAAAAAATGGCTTACAGCAACTGCCGACTGCTTCGGCTTATTCATTCCAACGCCAAACTTGATAGATTTAGTCCTGCATAAAGCTTCAATATATCCCTCATAAGATTTTACCCTATTTAAGTGAATTTCATCAAAGAAATTAATTATTAAGTCGATTCTACTTGCCGGTGAAATATTCATTTCGCCTCTTACATTTCTTACTCCATTTATTAGGGCTTTTAGTTCCTCTATCTCCGAAACGCTTTCCATAGCATATTTTACATCATCTTCTTTGGGGAAAGGTGCAATAGTTATGCTCTCTCCATGGTTAGGTAAAAAATGCCATATCTCCTCTGTGACAAAAGGCATAAAGGGGTGAAGTAGGCGCAAGGTTTTTTCCAGTATATCAACTAGCACAAATCTGATACTGTCTTTTCTTTCTTCATCTATATCTGATTTCATCAGGTCAGTCTTTGCCAACTCGATAAACCAGTCACAATATTGATGCCATAAAAATTGATAAATAGCGCTCGCAGCATCATTGAAGCGATATGCGTCAAGGGCATTGCGGACAGTCTTTATGAGTTTTTTCAATTCTGCATATATCCACTTATCAATAGTTTCAAGCGATAGACATTCGCCTGCTCTTTTAAAATCGAAATCATTATTGTCCAAATCAATATTCATCAACACAAACCTTGATGCATTCCATAGCTTATTTACGAAATGCCTGTATCCTTCGATTCTTTCCTCCGATATCTTGACATCTCTTCCCTGAGCCGCAAGAGCTACGAGCGTGAAGCGAAAAGCATCGGTCCCATATTTGTCAATCATCAAAAGAGGATCGATTACATTTCCTTTGGATTTCGACATTTTTTGTCCCTGCGCATCACGAACTAACGCGTGAATATAAACTTCACGAAATGGGACATCACCTCGAAATTTCAAGCCCATCATTATCATTCTGGCAACCCAGAAAAAAAGTATATCAAAACCCGTTATAAGGCAGGAAGTAGGATAAAAAGTTTTCAGTGCATCTGTTTCTTCGGGCCAACCCAAGGTTGAGAAGGGCCAAAGGGCTGAACTAAACCATGTATCGAGGACATCAGTTTCCTGCTCCAAATTCTGTGAACTGCATTTTGCACAGTTTTGTGGAACTTTCGTTGCGGCAATTATTTCGCCGCAATCTTTACAATACCAAATTGGAATTCTGTGCCCCCACCAAATTTGTCTTGAAATACACCAATCACGAATATTTTCCATCCAGCTGAAATATGAATTTTCCCACATAGATGGAATAATACGAATTCTTCCGTCACGAACAGCTTTAATTGCCTCTTCTGCGAGAGGTTTTGTTTTTACAAACCACTGCTTGGAAAGATAAGGTTCTACGACAGAACGGCATCTATAACAATGTCCCACTGAATGGTTATAATCTTCAACCTTAATCAATAAGCCTTGCCTTTCGAGGTCATCCAACACCTTCTTTCTTGCCTCAAATCTATCTAACCCTTGATATTTTCCTCCATTCTCATTGATTGTGCCGTCAACATTCATTATATTTATCATTTCAAGATTGAAACGAAGACCTATTTCAAAGTCATTGGGGTCGTGGGCTGGTGTAATTTTGAGACAACCTGTACCAAACTCCATATCAACATAATCATCCATTATTACAGGAATTTCCCTATCCATTAGGGGGAGGATGACCGTTTTGCCTTTTAATGCCTCATATCTTTCATCATTGGGATTCACAGCCACAGCAGTATCACCTAACATTGTTTCAGGACGGGTCGTTGCAACTACAACACCTTTTGAAGGATCATCGGCAAATGGATATCTGATATGGTAAAGAGCACCTTTCTTTTCAGAATATTCCACTTCAAGATCTGAAAGCGCTGTTCGGCATACTGGACACCAGTTGATTATATAATTTCCTCTATAAATCAATCCTTCATTATAAAGGCGCACAAAAACTTCCCTTACAGCAGAAGATAGCCCCTCGTCCATCGTAAATCTTTCACGGTCCCAATCGCAGGAAGCTCCCAATCGTTTCAATTGATTTATAATGAATCCTCCATATTGTTCTTTCCATTTCCAAACACGTTCAATGAACTTTTCCCTTCCAAGCTCGTGTCTATCAGTACCCTCCTCTTTGAGCTTTTTCTCGACTACATGCTGTGTGGCAATTCCCGCATGGTCAGTGCCGGGCATCCACAGGGTATTGAAGCCGTCCATCCTCTTATAACGGATAAGGACATCCTGCAGAGTATTGTTGAGAGCATGTCCCATATGAAGCGATCCAGTAACATTTGGGGGAGGTATTACAATTGAATAGGGAGGTTTATCCGATGAATCATCTGCATGAAAATATTTTTTCTCAAGCCAATAGTCATACCATTTTTTTTCAATGTTTCCCGGTTCATATCCCTTTTCTATGATCTTTCTTTTTGCCATGTTAACCCCTTAAATAACTCTCCAACTTATTGAAAAATAACGATGGAAACTAACAGATTGATTTATTTGTGTCAAGAGAGTCTTTGGTGGGAAGAAATAAAAGAATTGAAAAAAAATACCCATAGATTTAAGATGAAAAACGATGAACATATTATTGATTTCACCACCTCATTATCGATTGTTTGACTTTTCATTAGATAATATCATTCCATGGGGATTAACATATATTGCTTCAGTAATAAAAAAAAGCGGGCACAAAGTAAAAATTTATTGCACTGAGTTCAATAAAGAACTTACATCTCTTGGCTTCAGGAATTTCAATCTTCTATACATCAAAAACAGATGGCAATGTTATAAGACAATTGAGGACATAAATGCTCCGATATGGGATGAAATAGAAGGTGTCATTAGCAGTGTTATGCCTGATATAGTAGGAATTACATCAGTTACACCAACATACGACTCTGCGGTTAATATTTCGAAAATTGTAAAAAAAATTGATAACAAAATTCCTGTCATTTTCGGAGGAATTCATTCTTCAATATTTCCTGAAGATGTAATTAAAGAAGATACAATTGATTTCGTTGTCAAAGGGGAAGGAGAAGAAACTTTTTCTGAGCTGATTGAATCAATCAATAGAGGAAATGATTTCAAGAATATAAGAGGAATCTCCTATAAATCAAATGGAGAGATTATCAATAACTATCACCGTCCTTTAATTGGAAATCTCGATGCCATTCCCTTTCCCGCTATCGATTCCATTATAAATTATGAGGATTTTCCCCTTCCGAGTTTAGGCTATATTTTAACCTCAAGAGGTTGTCCTTATGAATGCAGCTTTTGCGCCTCCTGTGCAGTATGGACAAGAAAACTTCGGCTGCGAAGTCCTGAAAATGTGTTATCCCAAATAAAGTTTACCAAGGAGAGATATAGAATCAGTCAATTCTGCTTTTTTGACGACACTTTTACCTATGACAAAAGGAGAGTAGAAAAGATTTGTGAACTAATATGTGCTGAAAATTTAAAAATATCGTGGGGTTGCTACACCCGTCTTGACGCTTTGGACGAAAACTTGCTTTTAAAGATGAAAAAATCAGGATGTGCCAATGTTTCTGTAGGGATAGAAACAGCAAGCGATAAAAACCTTGAAAAAATGGGAAAGGGATTTAGTACTTCTGAAATCATTGACAAAGTAAAGCTCATCAAAAAAAATGGAATAAAAATAAACGGATTTGTAATCTTAGGTTTTCCCGACGATAAAGAAGAAGATTTTTCAAACTTAAAAAAATTTGTTAAAAAAATCAAAATTGACACACCTGATATGAGCGTTATGACTCCATATCCTGGCAGCAATCTTTATGAAAAAATGAAAGAAAAAGGGAAAATTCCCTCTAATTTAAGATGGTACGCCTTTTATCCTCACAATCCAGAAATGAATCTCACCACGATTGAGCAAAGCAAATTTGAAAACCTTTTGATTGACTTTGCAAAATTTCAGCACAGATTTCGTCTAAAGAATAAAATGAAACTTCTTTTTAGTAACCCTAATATTTTTTTAAAGTGGACAAGTAATTTTTTTTCATTATTATTCAGCAAAGATGGCAAAGGAATAAAAAAGATAATTAAATTATTTTCTTTCAATAAATAACCGAACAAATTAACAGGAATATATAAACGAGTTACTGTAAATCCACTTTTTACATCAATATTCTACAAAAATATTGGAAACTAAAAAAATTGAAAGTTCTTTTATGCCACAAATTTCTTTTTGATAATGGAGGAAGTGAAAGGTTTCTCTTTCAACTTGAAGACATTTTGAAAAAAAAGAATCATGAGGTGTCTTTTTTCTCAATGAACGACAAAAGAAATCGTGAAAGTCCTTATTCAAAATACTTCGTAAGCAACATCAATTATGCGAACAACTCACTGATATATCAGCTGACACACTCGTTAAAAACCATTTCCCGTTTCATCTATTCTTTTGAATCCAAAAAAAAGATTGAAGAACTTATAAGAGATATTCATCCTGACATTGCTCATATAAATCTCATCTATCACCACATTTCGCCATCAATACTTTACGCATTAAAAAAGCATAACATTCCAGTCGTTATGAATGTCAACGATTGTAAACTCGTATGCCCTAATTACTACTTATATAATCCTGTTTCTAAT
>RFHX01000041.1 GCA_003695725.1 Candidatus Schekmanbacteria bacterium | reverse complement strand
TCATTATACTAACAAAAATATGAATAAATAATAAAAATATGTTTGAAAAAATGAAATATTTATAAATTGGTATCAATTACTTCAAACAAAAAAATTATACTAAATTATGCTGCATAAAAAATCAGAAACTTTTATAGGCATTAGCCTTCGCAAAGGAGTTAAGCCCCATAATGTAACAGTGGTTTATATTCTTGCAACGATTGTTATGATTCTTGCTGCGCTGCCTTCTGTAATTCTGCCCCTTTTCCTTCAAGAAGAGATTGGAATCAGTAAAGGGAATCAGGGAGTAATCAATACGAGTATTGCAATAGTAAATGAGATTATGGGAATGATTTGTGTGGGATTTGTAGGGCTATTATCAGATAAATTTGGAAGAAAACGCCTTGTTTCCTATGGATTTCTCTTTGCAGGCATTTTTTTTGCCCTTTTGGGTTTGTCTGGAAAAGCGGGTAATTTATTTGGCTTGGGAGGCCTTCCCACAGTTTTTATTGCACGTTGGCTTTTGGGGATAGCGCTTCTTTTTATCTGGCCCCTCATTCAGGCAATTCTTACGGATTACACATATCCTGAAGGCAGAGGTAAGATAATGGCAATAATGGGATTTGCCTTCACATTTGGTTCGATGCTTGCCTTTGCACTATTTTCAAAATTACCGGCTCTTATTGGAGTTATAAATGTTTTTCTTTTGGCAGGAATTATTTCGCTTATTTTTTCAACAGTCACAAGTTTCGGTGTCGTGGATGTGATGGGCGAAAAGGAAAGAAAAAAGGTAGAATGGAAAAGGATAATTCCTGTCCTAAAGGAAAGCTCAGGATTGAAGCTTACCTATGCTTCTGCCTTTGCGGCTCGTGCAGATGTCATTATCCTTGGAATGTTCGTAATGATATGGGTAACAAAGGTTGCCGCTGATTTTGGCAAAACTCCTTCACAGGCAGTTGCCGAAGGAGGGATGGTTATTGGTATTTCAAGTGCTGTTGGTTTGCTTTCTTATGCCCTTTGGGGATATATGGCTGAAAAGTTGGGCAGGCTTCCCACTCTCGCTTTTGGCCTTTTTTCAAGCGGAGTTGCCTATATGCTTATAGGCCTCATAGATAATCCCTTCTCAAAACCTTTTCTTATATGTACGCTTCTTTGCGCATTGGGAATTCATTCAGAAGGCGTAGGAGCAATGACTCTTACATCTGACCTTTCACCGCGCGAATTGGTAGGTTCTATTCTTGGTGCATACAATAGTTTTGGCGCTGTGGGAGTTATTGTTTTCTTAGAGTTGGGAGGTTTTTTATTTGACTATGTGAGCAATACACTCCCTTTTGTTTTAACTGGTGCCGCTGACTTTTTCGTCTTTCTTTATGCTGTTATGAGATGGAAAAAAATCAGGACTGAAGAGATGAGAGCAAGGGGATTATTAGTCGAATAATGATAAATTTATGAAGAGGCAGAGAAAAGGCGATTTTTGAAATATCAAGTTTTCCAACTAATAATCTTTTCGAAGGAAAAGAGGATACCTAGCACCTTTTTTTATGCATCTTAAAATTTGGTTATCTAAAAAGTCCCAATTCCTTTCAGGTGACTTATCAATATTTTGTGGAATGTTGTTCCATCCTGCTGGATAATTGAATGCGCCTAATATTTGGACGAATATTGATAAGACAAGAAAAAGAATGAAAATGGCTTTTAGCCATTTCTTTGATATAAAATTTTGGCTGTAAAATGCTCCGACGATGCAGAGAATAGGGATTATATCAATTAAATAACGATAGCCAAATGTATGGCCTGCCCACCAAGAGCGGTAAAAACTGAATAGAAGAATGTATGCCAAAGCTGAAAAAGCAATATATTTGAAGAAGATCTTTTCTCTATCTTTAAAAAGGTGGTAGAAAGAAAGAAAAGAGAAAATCAATACCGGAGAAAAAACTACGATTCCTCTGCTGGGAGATACTAAGAGACCTGCCAATCCGGGTAAAAAGTTTAATGTCCAGATAGAAGGTATGCCCTTAGTAATGAGCATCTTTTTTTCAAGGAGGTCATTTCCGCCGAAAAGATTTCCAAAATGGTAGATGTTGTATGAAAACAGCATAATGGCAACCAAAAGTGCCGGCAAAATGAAAGTAATTATCTTTTTCCGATGATACATTAAAACATAGATGAAAACGGATGCAGCTATTATTGCTGTGGGCATTCTTGTGGCAACTGCAAGAGAAAAAGAGAGGGAAGAAAGAATAAAATTTCCTTTTCTCCTTTCATCTTTGACAAAAAAGTAGATTCCCATAGAGATAAAAAGTTCAACTGGTCCATGCTGCCAGAGTCCTTGTGAAGATACTGACCAAGTTGAAGTTGCGAAAGCATAGACAACTGCCCATAAAAAAGCTGTATCTTCATCTACGAAAAATTTTAATGTCATAAAGATGAAAATTACTGAAAAGACAGCAATAACAGATGCCGAGACTTTGGCTAATATATCGATATGTTTTGGATTGATTTTCATTCCTGAAAGTATTGCAGGCGCATATATGGGGAGAGCGATAATACCAGGAACCACAGGATAGCTTGAATACCAATGACCTTTTTCTGTTTTTTGAATAAAAAGGTATTCCTTGTTTCCCGGGCTATTGTATAGATAAGGAAATTCATCGAGGTCAAGGTCAAATTCTGTTAAGATGCTGATAGGAATGTATTTTGCAGGGATAGTATCTCCTGCGCTTATCTCTCTCAGATTTAGATTATAGATTAGAAAAACAACGATAAAAAGAATTGGTATTTTCTTTAAATATGATAGAATTTGCTTCAATATTAGCAATTGGCTGTATGTGTTATTTATTTTTTTCGTTTTGAACTTGTTTTTGAATGTACCAATAAATGTTGTGATTCTTTAAAATTTGTCTCAACTTTTTAATTTTAACTTTTTTTCTACAATAAAGGAATAGAAATCTTGAAGATTCTTTTTGCTGTTCCCCATTATTCATTCAATATTCAGGGAGCGATTAGACCTCTGCTGAAAGACCTCTCAAAAGGACTTTCAGAGAGAGGACATAAAGCAGATGTCATTAGTCTTTACATAGATGAATTTTGGTATCCTCAATGGAAGAAAGAAACTTTTTTTGATGAAGGTGTTAAAGTAACAAGGTTGCCTTCGATAAACCCTGTTCCCCTCCGTAAGGGGGAAAAAAGTAATGTTTTAAATTTTATAAATTGTGGTGCTATTCCATCGCCCGGTTTCAGAAGGATTGTAAAAGAATATGATATCCTAAATTTTTTTGATATGATTGATTTAACTTTTCCTTTTTTTTCCCTTTTTTTGAAAGTGCCGAAGATTCATTGTTGTATTACATTAACAGAGCAATTTACCTTTTATATGAAGCATCCGCTATGGAGATATGTACTTTCCAAGACAAGTGATTATTATCTGACATCCACAAAACATTCGTTGGGGCTTTTACATCAGCTTGGAATTCCTGAGGATAAAAGCGATTACCTTTATCATGGAGTGAATACAGAGCTGTTTAAACCGTCAGAGATTGAAAGGGGAAAAAATACGATTCTTTTCCTTTCACGAATTGAGCCTCGTAAAGGATTGAATATCCTTGTAGAGGCAATGTCATTGGTTAAAAATCCATCAATTCTTTTGATTGCCGGGCAAGCGGCAGATGATGAGTATTTCAAGATAGTTATGAAAAAAGCTGAAAGAGAAAATGAAAAAGGATTTCACAAGATTGAATATATTGGAATTCCAAGCGATGAGGAAAAAATTAAACTTTTCCAAAGCGTTTCCCTGTTCGTTTTGCCGTCAATCTTTGAGGATTACGGTATAGTGAATCTTGAAGCGCTTGCTTGTGAAACTCCTGTGATTTCTACGAAAGTAGGAGGTGTGCCGGAAGTCGTCAGAGACGGTGAAAATGGGTATGTCGTTAATCCCGGAAATGTAAAGGATTTGGCATATGCTATTGATAAGTTGTTAGAAAATGAAGATTTAAGAAGACAAATGGGCAAAAAGGGAAGAGAAATCGTTATTAAAGATTTCTCCTGGAAGAAAATTTTAGACCGCCTTGAAGTGATTTATCATAATTTAATAAGTAAGAGAAGAGTTTAAATTTAGCTTTTTTCTTTGTGCTTGAGAAATTTTAAGGAGAAAGAATATGGATTTTTTGAAAAAACAGAAAGATGTTTTACTTGAAAGATTTGCCCTTTACCTGCCTGAATTATTGGAGAATCTCAAAAAATCCTATGGTGAGAAGAAAGGAAAAGAGATTTTTAAAAGAGTAACAGAAGAGAAATTCAAAAAAAGCTATGAAAAGATTAAAGATTTATCATTGGACGAAATGATGGCAGGAGAAAAAAATGCGGCAGAAGTTTTTGAGTGGGAATTGAGAATTGAGGAAAAAACCGAAGAAGGCAGAAAGGTTTGGTATGAATATCTTGGCAATTGTCCTCATTTAAAGGCAACAAAAAAATATAATATGTCCCCACCCTGTGAAGCAGTATGTTATAACGATTTTGAATTGCTCGAGAAATATGGAATACTTAAAGCCGAAGAAAAGAGCCATATATTGAAAGGGGGCAATATTTGTGCTTTTAAAATAAGTGAGATTTGATTGAAGAAGGAGGTAAAATTAGCTTATTGAAGTGATTCAATATCGATAAGTTTGTGAAATACATTTCTCACAGTTTTTTGTGAAAGAGGTTTTTGTAGATAAGGGCATCCTGTCAGATTTATGAATCTGCGGGCATTTGGATTTAATTCTCCATCTCCTGTGAAGATGAATTTATCGGATAGATTTTTTTTGATTTTAATTGTCCTTTTATATAAGTTTCCCGGGTTGATTGCTTTTGTATCTATATCGCAAATAATCAAATGAAAATATTCATTTGTAATCTTTTTTATTGCATCCTCTTCATTTTCAGCGAAAGTAATATTGATAGGGTGTCTTCCTTTTAATTCTGAAAAGTTTTTCCCTACATTTCTGTCATCGGAAATTATGAGTACCATTCCGGCAGTTGTAGTAATCATTCCATCTTTTTTATATATTTGCGGCTTTTCTGCTGCAAATGGTGATTTTTTGGGATCAGGAATTGGCAAATAAATCTCAGTTTTTGTGCCTTTACCTTTTTCAGAGGATATGATTATATCTCCGTCATGTTCTTTTACGATTGAATATGTAATTGAAAGCCCTAAACCTATATTCTCTTTTGATTCTGTGGTGGAGAAGAAAGGATCGAATATTTTATTTATGACAGCCCTCTCTATGCCGCTTCCTTCATCTTCAATTGATATCTTTAATACCTTTTTACAATCACTTTTAATTTTTAAAAATGGAGTTTTGTTTTCAACAGAAGTTTTTATCGTTATTTTCCCCTTGGGATTGTGAACAATCA
Source organism: Candidatus Schekmanbacteria bacterium (assembly GCA_003695725.1). Classification (NCBI taxonomy): domain Bacteria; phylum Candidatus Schekmaniibacteriota; species Candidatus Schekmanbacteria bacterium. The sequence goes on along the minus strand of RFHX01000041.1, from coordinate 565 downwards.
TATTCTGATAGGAATTTTTAAGAATATTGATGAAAATCTGCACGATACGGTTTTCATAAACATCTATGATGGGAATGTCTGAAGGTAGATTCAGCTCTATATCTATCTGATGGTTTTTAAATCCATAGGAGACCATTTTTACAGCTTGCTCAATCAATTTGTTGATGTTTGATGGTTTTTGTTCCTCTGCTTTCTGTCTTGAAAAGATTAGTAAATCCTTTATGATTGATGAAGCCCTTTCTGCTTGTTCATTGATAAGTTTTATTTTTTCCATTTGTTTTTCATTACATTTTTCATTAAGAAGTAGCTCGGAAAATCCTGCAATTCCTTGGAGAGGATTATTCAATTCATGAGCTATTCCCGCCGCCATCGTGCCGAGACTTGAAAGCTTTTCAGATTGTAGAAGTTTGGCTTCTAATATCTTCTTTTCAGTTATGTCAGAATATACTCCAAGGGCTGAGTAAACCTCTCCATTATTATTTTTGAATGCTATGGCATTCATCATTATTGTCTTCTTTATCTTGCCATCTATGAGCAATGTGGCTTCTTTGTTTTTTGTTGATAT
>RFHX01000040.1 GCA_003695725.1 Candidatus Schekmanbacteria bacterium | reverse complement strand
TGAAAAGAAATTGGTAAAAAAGGCAGAACCATCGTTTATTCAGCCTTTTGATTATATCTTGCCGGAGCCATTTCGAGAAGAAATTATAGAAAGGATTATAGACAATGCTATTTCGAATATTCTTTTAAGAGAAAAAAACCATCATCTTCAGAAGAAGTATCGAGAACTCGAACAAAACTTTAAAGCAGTAAATAAGATTGGCGCTGCACTTTCTTCTGAAAGAAATTATGACAAACTATTAACGCTTATATTAAAAAAATGCAGAGAAATATCATCAGCCGATGCTGGAAGCCTATACCTTGTAGAAAAGAAAAATGGAAAAAGCTTTCTTCGTTTTAAACTTGCCCAAAATGACACACTTTCCTTGGAAAGTGTTTTAGACCAAAAATTGCCTCTCAACAAGGAAAGTCTTGCCGGATATGTGGCTGTCACAGGCAAAGCGCTCAATATAAAAGATGTTTATTCCATTCATCACAATTCGCCCTATTCCTTCAACAAAAGTTTTGATGAAAAAACGGGTTATAGAACAAAATCAATGATAGTTGTGCCGATGAAAAATCATTTAGATGAAATAACAGGGGTACTGCAACTCATTAACCGAAAAAGAGATTTCAAAAAAAAATTGTTGAGACCCGAAATCATTAAAAGAGAAGTCATCCCCTTCTCAAAGGAATGTCAGGAAGTAGTAAACTCCCTTGCAAGCCAAGCAGCTATATCAATAGAAAACAATGTTCTATATAAAAATATTGAAAACCTTTTTGAAGGCTTCGTGAAAGCTTCCGTTACAGCCATTGAACAACGAGACCCTACGACTTCGGGTCATTCAGAAAGAGTTGCTATTCTTACGGTCCGTCTTGCAGAAATAATAAACAACTTGGACAGGGGGAAATATAAAGACATCTACTTCAGTGATGACGAAATCAAAGAGCTTAGATATGCTACGCTTTTACACGACTTTGGCAAAGTTGGAGTACGAGAAAATGTTCTTGTAAAGGCTAAAAAACTCTATCCACTCGAAATTGAAATCATCAAACAACGTTTTGACTACATAAAAAAATCAATAGAAAAAGATTATGCAGAAAGAAAGGCGGAATTTTTCAAAAAAAATCCGAATAAAACAGAATCGGATTTCATTAATAGAATCAATTATAAGATGCAAAAAGACATTGAACAATTAGACTATTATTTTAATCTCATAAAACAAGCAGATGAACCTACAATACTTCCAGAAGAAAATTCAGCAGAACTGGCTAAATTGGTGAACAAAAAATATGTAGGTGCAGATGGTAAGGAAACCACAATCTTATCAGAAAGAGAATTCCATTTTTTGAGCATCAAGAAAGGTTCGCTCACTGAAGAAGAAAGAAAAGAGATTGAATCCCATGTAACTCATACCTTCAATTTTTTGAGTAAAATCCCGTGGACAAAGGAATTGAAAGGAATTCCAGATATAGCATACAGCCATCACGAAAAATTAGACGGCGGCGGTTATCCGCGAGGAATCAATTACAGGCAAATACCCTTTCAATCACGACTAATTACAATCTCAGACATTTATGATGCTCTTACTGCGGCTGACAGGCCTTACAAAAAAGCAGTTGTTGTGGATAAGGCATTAGATATTCTTCTAAATGAGGCAAAGGATAAAAAGCTCGACCTTTATTTGGTCAGGTTATTTATCGACGCAAAAGTTTACGAATCGGTAAAAGATTACAAATTCAAAAAGATTATATGACTTAAACTATTCAGCTTTCTTTATCTTAAAACAACATTCACTGTCGCCTGAAGGCATATGTTTCAGTCTTTCCCATTTCCCTATTTTATATTTTTCTCCGTATTTGCAATCCATATCGCAAACAATGTTACAGGGCTCCGGAAGCTTATGTTTTTTTGTCGCTTCCCAATGAGGGCAATATTCTAAATGTTCATACCACGCAGGACCATCATCCTCTTCTTTCTCCTCAATCCAGATTTTCCATCCCATTGCGGGAAACATCTGAACCTCCAGTCTCATTATATCTCCTAAATCCATACCTTTAAGTTTCCCCAATCGACTCTTAAAATTTGCTTCATAGACCCTGTCATAAACTTCCATTGCCTTTTCTTCACCATAAGCAGCTACAAGATTCTTATAAAGAAGCGGAAGTTTCAAAGAACATCTTTCAATGAGCATTTCTCTTTGTTGTTCCCATGGGAAATCTTTACCAATTATCTTTTCCATTTCCTTTCCCTCAGATTAATAAAAAGTTTTTGGCTTCAAACAAATTATTCCTTCCATTCCCTGATTTTGAAAACACATTCCTCTGCGCCGTCGCCCATTCGTGATATTATTTCCCATCTTCCTCTCTTATCTTTTATTGCAAGCTCAACATCATAGTTGCATAAAAAATCGCAGGGTATCTCAGGAGTATTCATCTTGCGTGCCATATCGAGAAAGGGGCATTTTGTAAGATGCTCGTAATATGTTGTTTCACCATCTTCCTCAACTTCATCAATAGTCAATTCAAATCCCAACATAGGAAAGCTTGTCAACTCTCTTCTCATCAACTCCCCAACTGGTAATTTTCCTCCCGGGAAATTTTTTCTTATTCTTTTTATTCCTTCGTCATAAAGTTTCTTAAAAACTTCTTCTCCCTTTTCATCGCCAAGTATTTTTTTCAAATCAAAATAAAGATTTATCCTTTCTGCTGCTAATGCTTGACATAACCTTTTCCATCTTTCTTCAACTGGAGTTGGCGGGGGTGAAGGCAGTTTCATTTTTTATCCTCCCAATTAAACATTGAATTGAATTCCGACTGATTGCTCAATCGATTTTTTTCATTAAAAATGGTTAGCATAAGGACAAACAATTGTCAATGAATGGTAAAAAAGTGGCAGCCACTGAATAGCTGCCACCTCGTAATTTATTCAACAAATTTCTTTGTTTTTTTGAAATAGCTATCTATAGATTATTATCATTACCATCTCCATTATCATTCTCATTACCGTCATTTCCGCCATTATTGTTGTTTCCCTCTTCTTCATTTTTAACTTCTACTTTAAGGGCAGAAAGTTTCCCATTGATAAAAACTGTTTTCATATTCACGAATTGCCCTGCGCTGAGGTCTGAAAATGAACCCAATGTGTCATTAATTTCTATCTTCGTATCAGGGGTTATTGCAATAACAATTCCATCAACAACTATTTCGTTGTTTGATTTTATAATTTTGTCAATAATCCCCTTTACTTCTTCGGCATCTTTTTCGTCTTCACTTTCCTGGCTCTCGACTTTAATTTTTGTGGCAACAAGTTTGTTATCTGTCAAGAGGACATCAACTTCCACTTTTTGTCCGATAGCCAAATCTGAAAAGCTAGCTATACTATCATTAACCCTGATTTCAGTGTCATTGTTTATGAAAATCGCTTTGCCATCTACAACTATTGATTTGGCAATTTCATTCTTTTGTGTAATCAGCCCATTCAAATCATCCTCATTCTCGCTCTTTTTCTTATTTTTAACTTCTATTTCTGTTGCATAGAAGAGGTCCCCATCAATATAATATTTGACTTCTACAAACTTGCCTGCAGACAAATCTGAAAAGCTTCCATCTGTTTTATTGCCATTGGCATCCTTGATCACGATTTTCGCAGTATCACTGACAATTATGTCAATGTCATTCACCGTTATAGTATTTGTGACAATTACTGTTCCCGTGATAGTAGTAGTATCTGTAACTGTCAGAGGATTGGTGATTACTCCTTCTATCTTTGGAAGTTCGTCTTCCGAAAAATCTTCAGGAATCTTATCATCGCTTAATATCCCTTTGTCCTTATAGAGAAGAATTATATCATTATTTACATCAATAAAATCATCATCTACCTTAATAAGGTCATCAATGTCATTCTTACCTGACGCTTCGATTGAATCTTTTATAGTTTCCAAGATCTTTTCATAGTCATTTTCAGGATCTTCAGGATCTAATTTTGACTTTACAAAATCAATGTTGAGAGTATCAATGCCCAAAGCTTTCTCTAAAGCATCCTTTGCTTTTTCAAACTCTCCGTCGAAATCAGCAACAGTTTCCTTTATCTTCTTGATATCATCCGAATAATCATCATCGCTTACACTGCCACCATTCTTGACAATAAAACTTTCGACTGCCTTGTCAGTTAAAGGTGTTACATTTGCAATCTTTGAATCTCCTGAAGCAATACTATATAACGGTTTTTCACCTTCAGGTGTCACTTTCACAAGGAAGGGAGGTTCATATTTTTTCTTCTTGATTTTGACAAGATAAGAACCATCGTTTTCTGTTGTATCATTTCCTACGATTTCCCCAATGCTGTTTATTACTTCAACCGGCGCTCCTGCAATCGGCAATCCTGTTGCAGCAACACCCTTTATTTTTGCACTCTTCTTCTTTATCTTCTTATCTTTGATGATAATCTTTGCAGTAGCCGTTTTTGAAGAATCTTCCTTGCTCTCAGCTCTTATAATTACTGTTGATGGATTCGGAGGAAGGTCAGGAGCTTCATATACAGCTTTTCTTCCGCCTTTTTTCGAGGTTATCGTTCCCACTGCATCATTTCCACCTAAAAGACCGTTGACATACCAAAGGGCTCCTTTCTTTACCTTCCCTTTTGATTTAACGACAAATTTTAAATCTATTTTTTTGCTTGCTTGTATTTTCGCCTTTGAAGGAACAATGGAGGCTTTCTTTATTGCCTTTGCTTTGCTAAAATTTGGCAGAAAAGCAAAAATTGTTAAAATTAAAAAAAATGTCAGAATTTTTTTGCTTTGGTTTTTCATTTTTTTCCTCCTTTTAAATTTAAAAAAATATATAAAAAAACCTCTTTCCCGGATTTACCGAGAAAGAGGTACTGTTATCTCTTTTTTTCGGCAACCCGGCCGTCCCTCCTGGACCCGTTGGCTTTGTGCCCCCTGCTTCCACAGGGTTTACCTTTTTCGAAAAAAAATTAACTCAATTTCTCAATTATCTAATCAATAATAAAATATTCTGATTTGTCAAGTAAGGATGCTTTTACTGAGCCAAAATATCCTTCAAATCCTCTTCAGGTGTGGTTATCAATTTTAGGTCAAATTTATCTTGTAATACCTTAAAAACATTCTCGCTAACAAAAGCAGGCGGTGTAGGTCCCAATCTCATCCCTTTGATATCAAGAGAAAGAAGTGTAAGGAGAATTGCAACAGCTTTCTGTTCAAACCATGACAAAATCAAAGAGAGAGGCAAATCATTCACTCCACACTTGAATGCATCTGCTAATGCAACTGCCACTTGAATGGCGCTATATGCATTATTGCATTGTCCTATGTCAATCAACCTTGGTATATCTCCTATAGTACCAAAATCCTTTTTGTTAAAGCGGTATTTTCCGCAAGCAAGAGTCAATATGATACAGTCTTGCGGTATTCTTTCAGCAATTTCTGTGTAATAATTTCGTCCTGTCTTTGCACCATCACAACCGCCAATAAGGAAGAAATGTTTTACCTTACCAGATTTGACAGCATCAATCACTTTGTCAGCAATCCCCAAGATTGCACTGTGATGGAAACCGGTCATTATCTTCTTTCCCGGAGCTTCAGGCAAAGGCTTTGTCTGAAGTGTTTTTTCAATAAGTTTCGAAAAATCGTGGCCTTCAATGTGATTTTCTCTGTTGACGGAAGCTACACCTGTCGTAAATAATCTGTCACTGTAACTTTCTTTAGGAATCTGCACACAATTTGTTGTTACGAGTATCGTTCCCGGAAATTCGGCAAATTCCTTTACTTGGTCTTGCCATGCACCGCCATAATTTCCTACAAGATGTTCATATTTACGAAGTTCAGGATATCCATGAGCTGGAAGCATTTCCGAATGGGTGTACACATTGATACCTTTCCCCTCAGTCTGTTTCAAAAGCTCTTCAAGGTCTGGCAAATCATGTCCTGTCACGAGAATCCCATAGCCTTCTTTAGTCCCCGTTTCCACTTCAACAGGTGTGGGCGCTCCATACCTCTCTACATAAGCTTTGTCCAACATTTCCATTACCTTGAGATTCATCTGTCCGCATTTCAATGCCATATTGATATGGTCTTCAAGATCAAAATTGACATTTGTCACCGTCGTGTAAAGCGCCTCATGCATAAAAGCATCTACTTCGGGATCAACTTTCCCAACTTTTCTTGCTGCCCACGCATATGCAGAAATTCCTTTTAATCCATAGAGAAGAATTTCTTGTAAGGACTGAATATCGGCATTTTTGCCACAGACTCCCGCCACAGTACAACCTGTACCTTTAGCTGTTTGTTCACATTGATTACAAAACATTTCAAATCCTCCCATAAAAAATTATTTTTTCTGATAGTTATTAGTTAATTCAAATTGAAAGATTGTTGTATGACATAAGTCATAATTACATCTTTTTATTTCTTCTTCCCTCAGATTAGGCTTTATCCTTTCACTAAAGAAAGGGAATATCAACAAAAAAAAATCCCTCTTCCAATTTTATGAAGAGGGATTTATTTAACCTAAGTTTCTTATATGAAAGAGTGCTAATTCTTTCTTTTTGACAGGACAGATTCAAGAGATTGGACAAATGCTTCAACTACATATTTTTGATATTTTCCAACAGGGACACCATTATAAATTACAGTCGTATTATTCTGTTTAAACTGCCTCGTATAAGGGACTGACCAGTCAGGATAATCTATTGGTTCTTCAATATCATAATCATCAAAGCCCTGATAATTCTTCATTGCGTGATGCATAAGGGTATCTGAATTTTCAGCAAAAAACTCTATCGGCAGCCCTATACAGTAATCAAAACCATCATTGATAGCATTCCAATATGCCCTGTTAGTGCTTAAATATTTTTCATTTGGGTCCCAAATGGGGTCAGCAAATTCATCCTGACAAATTACAACCCTTGTTTTACTGAAATTGTATTTTCCAACCAACTCCTTGACTTCCTCATAAAGCTTATCTCTATAAGGTGGTGCCTGCTTAAGCCATGCTTCCCAAGGGAAAGCATCCCATGGCATTCCATGACAGGTTACAGCAACCATCACACTGCTTCCTTCTGGCAAAGTATCAAGACGGTCTTTCAGCATTTCGAGAAATGCCTGACGCAATGGTTGAAAATCTCCCATTTGAGGAGCCATAATTATCTTTATCTTTTTACCCGGATGTTCCTTTTCCCATTCTTCAACATATTCAAAAATATGCCGAAAGCTCGAGTTGAAATCCTCAAAATGTGAATATATCCCCATTGGTGATGAAGCAATCAAAGTATCGATGCCTTGGTCAAGAATTTCAAAGAGTTTTTTTCTCATATTCCAATATATAAGCCCTGTCTCCCAGCCGCAAACGACATCATTATATTTGGATTTTATAATCTCAAATCCCTTTTCAAGCATCTCTTTCGTCTGCTGCCAGTGAGGAAGTTTTCGTTGTTTAATTCCATGTCCGTAATAATAGAGTCTTGATTTATTAGCAACCTTTCCACAGAGAGAAGGCTCTCCTGAAAGGCGTCCTGTATATAAAAAATATCCATGGTCAAGATAAATGCGGGATGAGGGAGGCATCCATTTTACCTTTCCCTGCTTATACAACTCGATATAGGGCACCCCGTCCCTATCACAGTCATTGCCAAAAGCATCTTCTAAATGAGTTGGAGTAAATTCCTCTCGGGCGTGAGTATTGTTCGGGTCAAGAAGGGCAATCCCTTTATCCCTCATTGTGAGAATATTGATAGGCCAGGGAATTACTACTTTGTTTATCTTTTTAATAATATTGTGAAAGAAAGCATGGCTATGGTTTTCAGGCATAATGAGCCCTGTGACAAAAATTCCCACTTTACCTACAGGAGTAGTATCCTGTTTCAAAAAGACTTCATAAAGATCCGGTTTTGGAGGCCTGTTTTTATACTTAATGAGAGCATAAGCTCCTCCTACCAAAAGTACAAGCACTATGAGAATTCCTAAAAGAATATTCATCAATTTACCTCCCTCATTTAATTGACTTTCAGTCGATATAAAAAAAATGTTCTAAATAGAACATTGATTTGAAAATGTTCAGTATAATATTTAGATAAAAGATACAATATATAAACAGTAAAATTTTTGTAAAGAATGTAAAATTTTTACTATTATTTTATAGGTTGACTCTCTGATTACGCATTTCTTCAATTCCACCCTGATACCTATAAAGCCTGTAATAAATTCCCTTTCTTTTCAACAGCTCTTCATGACTTCCCAATTCTCTGAGTTCTCCATGATGCATTACAGCAATCCTGTCAGCATACCTTACTGTTGAAAGCCGATGTGCAATCACAATAGATGTTCTTCCTTTCAATAATTCTTTCAACCCCTCCTGAATAAGATGTTCTGTCTCTGCATCAATATTTGAAGTAGCTTCGTCGAGGATAAGAATATGAGGATTAAATGTCAAAACACGGGCAAAGGATAGAAGCTGTTTTTCCCCGCTTGAAAAATTATTCCCTCTTTCAGAAACTGATTCTTTCAGTCCTAATTTTAATTTTTCTATCACTCTGTCTGCTCTTGCCTTTCTAATGTTCTCAATCAGCTCTTTTTCTGTAACAGAATTATTCGACAGTCGTATATTTTCCTCAATATTTCCCGCAAAAAGGAAAATATCTTGAGGAACTACTCCAATATTTTTTCTAATCCACTGTCTGCTCAAATGACTGATATCTACATCATCGATTAGAATAGTCCCTTCATCAGGCTCATAGAAACGCAAGAGCAATTTCAAAAGTGTTGATTTCCCGGCTCCAGTGGCACCTACTATAGCTACTTTTTCTCCAGGCTGAATCGTAAGCGAAAAGTTTTTAATAACCCGCTCTCCTTTATTATAGGAAAAGGAAATATTTTTAAATTCTATTTTCCCTTTGAGTGATTCAACCTTACTTACGCCTTTTGACAAATCCTCTTCTTCTTCATCAAAAAGCTTCAAAATCCTTTCCGAAGCAGCCATTGCCTGCTGCATAATAGCATACTTGGCAGATAAATCTCGGATAGGCACAAAAAACTTCTGAAGATATTCAAGGAAAGCAACCAATACACCGAATGTAAGAGTTTTTTGGAGGATCTGACCGCCTCCATACCAAATTATAATTGCAACACCAATTGACCCTATCAATTCAACAGATGCATATAGAAAGGAATCATAAAAAACAGAAGAAATATTGGCTTGTCTAAGCTCTCTGTTATAGTTTTGAAATTCATTAAAATTTCTCTTTTCTCTTCTAAATAACCTAACTATTTCAATTCCGGAAAGATTCTCTTCCAAATAAGAATTAACCAATGCCGTTTTAGTGCGGATATTTCTATATGCCTTCCTTCCTTTTATTCTGAAAAAAGCCGCTATTACAGCAAGAAAAGGAATTACCAATAAAGTCACCAATGCAAGTTTGACATTCAGAAGAAGCATAGCAATCATTATTCCGCAAAGCATAAAGGCATCGCCTATAAATGAAGCTAAACCAGAAGTAAACATTTCATTTAAGGCTTCTACATCAGAAGTAAGACGAGTTACCACTCTGCCAACAGGATTTTTATCAAAAAAAGATAGCGGAAGACGCTGCATATGAGAAAAGAGCTTAGTCCTCAAGTCGAGAATAATCCTTTGTCCTGATAATTGAAGTAAATACTGTTGAAGAAAGGTTACTAAATATTGGCCTATCAATGCGCAGAAGAAAATTGCGGCAATCAGGTTAAGACCTTCAAGCTTCCCCCGTGAAATGTTTTCATCGATTGCAGTTTTGATTAAATAGGGCTGCAACAACTGTAATCCTGCAACGAGAGGCAGAAGCGAAATTGAAAATATAATAAGCCACTTATGAGGAGAGATGAAAAGCCAAAGCCGTTTTATAATTTTAGAATCATATGCCTTACCTAAATCGCCTTCCTCCAAAAAAACACTTCCTCTTCCATGAGCACCAGGCATTTAAAGTTCCTCCATCTCTTCGAAAATAGCCTGCCTATTGTAAAGGCGAAAGTAGCTTTCCCCTTTAGCCATCAATTCATTGTGTGTGCCTATTTCAGTTATCCTCCCATCTTCTATAACGGCTATCCTGTCTGCATATTTCAGTGGTGATATCCGATGTGTAATAATTATCGATGTTTTCTTTTCAAGAATATCCTTGATATTGCTTAAAATATTCTTTTCCGTATGAGTATCTACACTCGAAAGTGAATCGTCCAAAACTATTATTTCAGGATCGCAAACAAGCATACGGGCAATCGTTAACCTTTGTCTTTGCCCTCCTGAGAGAGTAATTCCTCTCTCTCCAACTTCGGTTTCCAGCTTTTTAGGAAAGAGCTCCACTTCTTTCATAAAATCAGACAGTTTCAGTGCTCTTTTCAATAAATCATCATTTTTAGATGCATCTCCCTCCAGTCCATATGCAACGTTTTCCCGAATTGTATTGTGGAATATAAATCCTTCCTGCGGAACATATCCAATTGTCTTTCTCAATGAATCAAAAGAGAGTTTCGATATATCCTTTCCTCCAATGAAGATTGTATCAGGTGGAACTTCGAGAAGTCGTGTAAGAAGCTTTGCAAAGGTTGTTTTTCCTGAACCTGTGGGACCTACAATAGCTAAGGTTTCTCCTTCCTCAATTGTAAGGTTTATATCTTTCAACACTTTTTGCGTATTGCCATTTTCATTCCTGCTATCATAGGAAAAGGAAAGGTTTTTAACTTCAATATCACCTGATAGTTTCTCATCACAGGATGACTCCGTACTTTCTTCCAAAATAGGAGCAGTAAGGACATCACAAACCCTTTCAAAGGATGAAAGTCCTCTTTGAATAAGAGTAAAAATCCATCCCAATGCAATTGATGGCCATATCAACATTCCAAGATAGCTGTTGAAAGCAACAAAATCTCCAAGAGTGATTTCCTTATTTATCACCATTTCTCCGCCTTTCCAGAGCACAATTAGTGTGCCTATCCCTCCAAGCATTCCCATCAATGGGAATATTAATCCCATATACTTAACCATTCTGATTCGGGCATTGTAATAATGGCGGCTTATATCATAAAATCTTCTATCACCGGCATCTTCCTGCACAAAAGCTTTGACTGTTTGCACGCCGCTGACGCTTTCCTGCACCATTGAACTTATTTCACCCAATCTTTCCTGTGTTTCTTTTGAAATAAGATACATCTTCGGAGTAACTTTCTTCACAACAATGATGATAAAGGGCAGAGGAATAAAAGAATAGAAAGTCAATGTTAGGCTAAGCTTGAGCATAGCAAAAAGAGCAACGATATATGTAAAACCAGTGCTGATGATTGTAAGGAAACCGAAACCAATAAACATTTTTATTGTATTAAGGTCATTTGATGCTCTTGATATAAGGTCTCCAGTACGAAATTTAATCAATGAAGAAGGCGATAGTTTCAATAGGCGTTCAAAAAGCTCTTCCCGCAAATCATACTCTATATATCTGGCAGCACCAAAAAGAAATAGCCTTGAAACTATACGAAATACAAAACCTCCAATAGCAAGGGACATAATCAAGAGGGCGTAATAAAAAATTGAATGTTGGGCATTGTCAATATCTTTCAAAGCTTCTATGGCAATCTTCAATATCCATGGTATGAGAAGTGTAGCGCCATCAAAAACTATGACGGCAACAATGCCGCCAACAAACCACCACAAATATCTTTTTAAGACTGATAAAAGTTTTCTATAGTATTCTCTTTTCATAACCTCTCTGAAAGCTAAAATTGAAAAGTTAACTATTTTCTATATTAATTTTTACATTTATTCAAACAATTGTATTTCAAAGAAAAATTTCAGATAGAGCCGAGGTTTTCGTTAATGAGCCAAACTAAGAGTAATCAGAGAAATCTCTTTCTTGACAATAACAAATTGTTCATAATAAAAGCCCTTTGTATTTTTATGAACTCATTATAAAAGAAAGATTTTTATGGATATAGATAAAATTGCAATTATTGGCTGTGGTTTAATTGGAGGGTCAATTGCGCATTCAATCAAAAAGCATCATCCTCAAAAGAAAATTATAGCATTTGATATTGATAAAAAAACATTAGATTATGTCGCCAGAGAAAATTTAGCAGATGAAGCCATCAATATCGAAAAAGATAAAAAAATAGATCTACTTAGAAGTTGTAAAATTGTTGTTGTCGCAACACCTGTACATTTAATTTCTGACACTATCTCTAAAATATTGCCGCATCTTTCAGAAAATTCAGTTGTAACAGATACAGGAAGCGCTAAAAGTGCAATAGTAAAATTCGTTAAAAAAAATTGCGGTTCTGAAGCGCCCTTCATAGGCAGCCATCCTATCGCCGGCATGGAAGAGAAAGGAATCGAGTATTCAGACAGCGCAATATTAGAAGGTAAAAGAGTGATAATAACTCCATTAAAAGAAAGCAAAAAGAAATCTCTTCTTACTATAAAAAATTTTTGGGAAAAAATCGGGATGAAAACGGTTTTAATGTCGCCTGAAGAACATGATAGATTGATTGCTTATACAAGCCATTTCCCTCATCTTGCAGTTTATCTTCTTATGAATACTTTAGAATATAGAGGGGCAAAAAATAGCAACTTATGGAAATGCATTGGACCCGGTTTTAAAGACTTTACAAGAATTGCAAAAAGCAGTCCCCAGTTGTGGACAGATATCATTCTACTCAACAAAAAAGAAGTCTTGAAGGTTTCATCAGAATTCAAAAAGCAAATGAACAAGATTGAGGCTCTAATAAAATCATCAGAAAAAAAAGAGATCGAAGAATATTTCCTGAAAGCCCAAAAAAGGAGAAAAAGGATCAAATAAAATAAGGTTATGACTTCAACATCAAAAAAGCTCAAAGGGAAAATCAATAGTCTCTCAGGTGAAATAACCATCCCGGGAGACAAATCAATAACTCATAGGGCAATTATATTCTCTTCCATTGCTGAGGGGAAATCAAAAATCGATGGAATTTCTCTTGGAGCCGACTGCATTTCAACTATCAATGCATTCAGGGCAATGGGAATAAAAATTGAGATAAAGAAAAATCGAGCTGTTGTAGAAGGGAAAGGTATTAACGGTCTCAATGAGCCGGCAGATGTCATCGATGCTGGCAATTCAGGCACCACTATACGGCTTCTCACAGGCCTTTTGGCAGGCCAAAAGTTTTTATCAATAATCACCGGCGATTCTTCTCTTAGGAGAAGACCAATGGCTCGAATCATAAAACCCTTGAAATTGATGGGGGCAAACATTACAGCAAGGGCAAACAATACTTTAGCACCTATTGTTATAAAAGGAAGAAAACTGCATTCTATAAAATATTCCCTTCCCATATCGAGTGCGCAGGTAAAAACAGCAATAATTCTCGCCGCATTGCAAGCAGAGGGAATCACAGAAATCATAGAGCCTTCAAAATCGAGGGACCACACAGAAAGGATGCTTAAGTATTTTGGAGGCAATATAAAAGTTTCAGGCAGGCATATTTTTGTCAAAAAAAATGAAACACCTTTCAAAGCAAGAGACTTTTCAATTCCCGGAGACTTTTCCTCTGCAGCTTTTTTCATTGCGGCTGCCACATTAATAGAAAATGCAAAATTGATTATAAGGGGAGTAGGAATCAACAGGACACGTACAGGATTTCTTCAAGCATTAAGAAAAATGGGGGGAAACTTTAAGATTATAAATCGCACATCAAAATGTGGAGAGCCGTGCGCTGATATAGTGGTTGAAGCTTCTAAGCTAAAAGCCATGAGGTTTCCTAAAAGTCTTGTCCCCTTTACTATTGACGAATTTCCAATAATCTTTGTTCTTGCCTCTTTGGCAGAAGGCACAAGTGTCTTTGAAGGCATAAAAGAGCTTCGATACAAAGAAAGTGACAGGATTTCTGTAATGGCAAAAGGCTTATCAAATATGGGTGTTGAGGTATCTGAAGGAGATGACTGGATTAAAATTAAAGGGGCAAAAAAACTCAAAGGGGCTCTTATTGAAAGCAATGGGGACCACAGGATTGCAATGTCATTCAGCATTGCAGCACTCTGTGCTGAAGGGACTACAACAATCAAAGATGCGGGCTGTATAAATATATCGTTCCCTCAGTTTTACAGCCTTTTAAGAAAAATAACGGCAGGAAGATAACATGGCAGAAAAAAAAAGATTGATAATAGCTCTCGATGGCCCTGCTGGGGCTGGGAAAAGCACTCTGGCAAAAGAAATAGCATTAAAACTTGGCTACATCTATATCGACACAGGAGCGCTATACAGAACCATAGCATATTTGGCAATTAGAAAAAAGATAGACCTAAATTCTGAAAAAGAATTGACAGAATTAGCATTAAATACTACGGTATCACTGAAATACACACCAGAGGGTATTGAAATCAAAGCAAATGGGGAAGATGTTTCTTCTAAAATCAGAAGTCGTGAAGTTTCGATGGGAGCTTCAAAAGTTTCGTCCTTCGAGGGCGTTAGAAAAGCTCTTCTTGACATTCAGCGAAATTTAGGTAAAAACGGCGGTGTTGTAATGGATGGCAGGGATATTGGGACAGTTATCTTTCCAGATGCAGATGTAAAATTTTTTATTGATGCATCAGTTGAAGAAAGAGCAAGAAGAAGGCTGAAAGACCATATTGCCCAAGGTGAAAAAACAACATTAGATGCTTTGATTGAAGAAATAAAAAAAAGGGATAAAGACGATTCTACACGAAAACATGCACCCTTGAAAAAAGCTGAAGATGCGATATATATTGACACAACAGGCAGAAATGTGTCAGAAATTGTGGACGAACTTTTAAAATATATTGAAAAAAAACTTTGCAGTCAAAAAACTGCAAAAAAATAATAGGATAGGAGGTTATAAAAAAACAAAATGGATGCAACGAATGAAGAAAAACTAAATTTGGATTCTCTCGATGAGAATCAGGAATTAAGCCGTGAAATGATGGAGAAGCTTTACAGCGAGACTATGCAAAATTTCAAAGAAGGGAATGTCATCAAAGGTAAGATTATATCAATTTCCGATGATATGGTAATGCTCGATGTTGGATATAAATCAGAAGGCTATGTGCCTATTTCTGAATTTTATAGTCACTCAGGAGAAATGGCTGATATAAAGGTAGGTGATGAAATTGAAGTATATCTCGATATGATTGAAGACCAAAACGGCCAGATTGTACTTTCGAGAGAAAAAGCTCTCAAGGTTAAAGTATGGGAAGAGCTTTTAAAAGCATATGAAAGGGATGAAATCATTCAGGGAAAAATTATTTCACGAATAAAAGGCGGAATGACTGTTGATATAGGCATAAAAGCATTTTTACCGGGCTCCCAAATTGATCTCAGACCGGTTAAAAATATGGATGAATTGGTTGGTAAAACTTTTGATTTTAAAATCATCAATGTAAACCATAAACGGGGAAACATTGTCATATCAAGAAGAAAAATCCTTGAAGAAGAAAGAGAAAAGAAAAAAGTCAAAACAATGGAGAAAATCAAGGAAGGCGAAATTGTTGATGGTATTGTCAAAAACATTACTGAATATGGAGTTTTTATAGATTTAGGCGGAATAGATGGTCTTCTACATATTACGGATATGACTTGGGGGAGAATAAACCATCCTTCTGAAATGTTCAAGATTGGTGATGAAATAAAAGTGAAAATTCTAAAAATAGAACCAGAAACTGAAAAAGTTTCTCTTGGGCTGAAACAGATAACAGAAAATCCATGGAATAATGTAGAAGAAAAATATCCTGTTGGTGAAAAAGTCCGCGGTCGAGTTGTTAGTTTGACTGATTATGGTGCTTTCATAGAGCTTGAAAAGGGAATTGAAGGTTTGATTCACATATCAGAAATGTCATGGACAAAAAAGATCAGACATCCGTCCAAAATATTGGCTGTTGGTGATAATGTTGAAGCTGTGGTTTTAAGTATCGACAAAGAATCAAAGAAGATTTCACTTGGGCTAAAACAATGCGAACCCAATCCTTGGGATATTATAGAAGAAAAGTATCCTCCCGGTTCGATTGTTGAAGGAGAAATAAAAAGTATTACTGACTTCGGAATTTTTATAGGCTTGGAAGAAGGTATCGATGGTATGATTCATATTTCAGATTTGAGCTGGAGCAAAAAAATCAAACATCCTTCTGAAATTGTGAAAAAGGGTGAAACAATCAAAGCAAAAGTTCTAAAAATTGATAGAGAAAATGAAAGGGTTTCTCTCAGTTTGAAGCACCTTGAGCCTGACCCATGGGAAGAAGCAGTAGAAAAATATAAGGTTGGAGATATAATAAAAGGGAAAATCATCAAGTTTGCAAACTTTGGAGCTTTCATCGAGATAGAAGACGGTGTCGAGGGGCTTATTCATATATCAGAGTTGAGCACTAAAAATGTAGATAAGCCGGAAGATGCTGTTACTCTTGGTGAAGAAGTGGAAGCAAAGATTATCAGGATTGACAGCGAAGAGAAAAAAATAGGACTCAGCATTAGAGAACTTTTAGAAGAAAGAGAGAAAAAAGAAATAACGGATTATCTTGAAGACCAAGAAAAGTTCGAACCAAAATTAAAAACAGTAATAGACGATTCCGACTTGAAATCAGATAAATAAATTTCAGGAGGAAGTTATGACAAAAGCAGAACTTATAGAAGCAGTAGCTGATAAAATATCATTCTTAAATAAAAAACAGACAGAAGCTGTAGTCAATTGTTTTTTTGAAAACATTAAAAGAGCTCTTGTTGCAGGGGATAAGGTAGAAATAAGAGGATTCGGCTCGTTTACAGTTAGACATAGAAATTCAAGAGACGGCAGAAATCCTTTAACAGGAGAAAAGGTAAGCGTGCCGCCAAAAAAAGTGCCTTTTTTCAGGGCAGGAAAAGAATTAAAAAAGCTTGTGGATTCATCAGGAAAAGAAGAGGAATAATCTATTTCATAGCTGAAAAAATGAATAGTAATAAGCAGGGTCAAGCCCTGCTTTTTTTTTAGGTAAGAAAGATGCAGTTGAAAAGTGTCTCAATAATTGGACGACCTAATGTTGGAAAATCCACATTATTCAATGCCTTGGTTGGAAAAAAAAAGGCATTGACAAGCAATACTCCGGGTACAACTCGTGACAGAGTAGAAGCAATTGTAACTGCCGATGACAAGCAATTTATTCTTAGCGATACAGGGGGATATGATGAAGAGAAGGATGAATTAAAACAACTGGTCAAAAAGGAAACTGTTAAATCGGTAGAACGCTCTGAAATAATAATCTTCCTAATTGATGGCAAAACAGGAGTTACACCCATTGATAAAGAACTCGCAGATATTGTGAGAAAGTCCGGGAAACCTATAATCCCTGTTGTCAGCAAATGTGATTTAAAAAAAGCAGTTCAAAATGCCAATGAAATCTATGAATTAGGATTCGAGGAATACCTACTTATATCTGCACAGCACAGAATAGGTTTAGACGAGCTTTTAGAGAAAATATCCTCACTGATTATAGAACCATCAAAAGTTGAAGAAGAAAGAATATTAAAAATATCCATATTAGGCAGACCCAATGCCGGGAAATCATCCATTGCAAACAGTCTTGTTGGAGACGAAAGAGTAATAGTAAGTGAAATTCCCGGAACGACGATAGACAGCATCGATATACTTCTTGATACACCTGAAGGAAAAATGATGATTATCGACAATCCCGGAATAAGAAAAAAAATGAAGATAAAAGACAAGAGAGAAAGAGAAAGTGTCATTACAGGAATAAATACATTAAAAAATTGCGATATAGCCATCTTGGTAATCGATTCTGCTGAAGGAATTACAGACCAAGATTTAAAAATTGCAAACCTTATTTATGAAGAAAATGCCGGTTTTATTTTGCTCTGCAACAAATGGGATTTAATCAAAGACAAAGGAATATCTCAAAATGATTTTATTAGCTTTGTTCGTATGAGATTGGGAAAGCTAAATTATCCTTTAATCCTTACCGTTTCAGCTAAAACAGGATATGGAATCACAAGGATATTTAGAGCGCTTAATTTATTAAAAGAAAAAATGAGAAAACGATATTCCACTTCAGAATTGAACAGCTTTTTGAAAACTATTGAAAAAGAACATCATCATCCTTCAGCTTCAGGAAAAATAATCAAGTTAAAATATATACATCAACTTCCTGCTTCTAAACCGCTGTTTCAGATATTCACAAACCATCCCAATAGTATAGACAAAACCTATGTTCGCTACATTGAAAAACGATTTCGAGAATATTTTGACTTTGAAGGTCTTCCAATTAAATTTAAATTTAGAAAAAAATAGAAACTCTAAATCTCGTCCAATCTAATTACCATTTAATTGCGCTGTCCCGTAAAAAACATATTGCATACCTGCAGCTACAGTCAAAAAAGCTGCAACATATACAGTTACATCTATGGTAGATAAAAGTAATGATGATTCTGATGTCTTGGACAACAAAGAACAAAATATCAAAAGTATTTGCACGGCTGTTGTGCATTTGCCGATGAAGGAAGGTTGAATTTTAGGCTCATTGATTAAAAAATGCAAAATAATGACGCCAATAACAATTATAAGGTCTTTGCTTATCACTAAGACAGTAAGCCATGGAGGTATCAAATCGGGAAATTTCAATGAAAAAACTATAAAGGAGGACACAAGAAGAAGCTTATCTGCAAGGGGGTCAAGGTATGAGCCAAGCTCAGTTTTAAGTCCCCACGAGCGGGCAATGTAACCATCAATTCCATCTGTAATTCCTGCAATACAAAAAAGCCAAAGCGATTCTTTAAATCTTCCATATAATAGGAAAATTATAAAAAAAGGGACAAGCAAAATTCTAAAAACAGTTATCCAATTGGCAATGTTCATTCCATTAAACCAGAGTTATTTTTAACAAAATGTCGGCGGCAAATTTTTTTGTATCATTATCTTATGACATAAGTGAATGGAGACATTAGTCACTTACTCAGTTTTTTATAAGAAGTTCTGCTATTTGAACTGCGTTTGTAGCCGCACCCTTTCTAAGATTATCTGCAACAACCCACATATCCAACCCGCTTTTCACTGTTACATCTTTTCTGATGCGGCCCACAAAAACTTCATTTTTTCCTGCTGCATAGATTGCTAATGGATACTTTGCATTCTTAACATCATCGACAACAACTATTCCTGGAAAATTCCCTAATAATTCACGTGCTTTTTCAACGGTAATATCATTTTCAAATTCAACATTTACAGCTTCCGAATGACTTAAAAAAACAGGGACTCTAACAGTAGTTGCAGTCACAGCAATGGAATCATCTTCCATAATTTTCTTGGTTTCATTAACCATTTTCATCTCTTCTTTTGTATATCCATTGTCAAGGAAGACATCGATATGAGGCAGACAGTTGAATGCAATCTGATGAGGAAATTTTTCAATTCTTATTTCCTTCATATTCAAAATATCCCTGCTTTGAGAAGCTAATTCTTCCATTGCTCTTTTCCCTGCACCAGAGACAGACTGATAAGTGGCAACTACAACCCTTTTTATCTTAGCATAATCATGAAGGGGTTTAAGGGCTACAACCATCTGAATAGTTGAACAATTTGGATTGGCTATAATTCCTTTGTGCTTGAAGGCAGCATGAGGATTTACTTCAGGGACAACTAACGGGACATCAGGTTCCATTCTAAAGGCACTGCTATTGTCAACAGCAACAGCACCGCTTTCTGCTGCAATAGGACAAAATTCTTTGCTTCTTGCAGCACCAGCAGAAAAGAGAGCGTAGTCAATCCCCTTGAATGAATCCTTACTCAACACCTCAACAGGAATATCTTCACCCTTAAATTTTATTCTTTTTCCTAAAGACCTCTCAGATGCAAGTAGTCTTAAATTTTTAACAGGGAAATTTCTTTCCTCCAAGAGACTTACCATTTCGTTTCCTACGGCGCCTGTGGCACCGACAACTGCAACATTGTAACTGCCCGACATTTTTTTCTCCTGATTTTAAAAATCACCAATTAGAGCCAGCATTTCACATACTGCCTCATACATTCCCACGATTACAGCTCTTGCAACAATGCTGTGTCCAATATTCAATTCATTTATGCCTGTTATCTCCCGAATAGGAATGACATTTTTGTAATCTAGTCCGTGCCCTCCATTGACAATCAATTCCTTCTGTAACGCGTAATCAACTGACCTTTTTATTTTTTCAAGCTCTTCTTCTGCCTCTCTTTCAGGCCATTTTTCGGCATATTTTCCTGTATTTATTTCAATATGATTAAGGCCTAATTTCACTGCACAGTCTATCTGTTCTATGTCTGTGTCTATAAAAGCCCCAATAATAATGCTTTTGCCTTCAAGTTTTTTAATCAATTTTTCGATTGCATTCATATTCGCTTTGATATCGAGCCCGCCTTCTGTTGTCAGCTCATCCGGTTTTTCCGGAACGAGAGTAATTGAATGAGGTTCTATCTCAGCCGCAATTTTTGTCATTTCATCTGTAACTGCCATTTCAAGATTTAATTTAGTCTTAACTATCTCTCTAAGAAGCCTTAAATCTCTCTCCTGAATATGGCGACGGTCGCTTCTTAGATGCACGGTAATACCATCTGCTCCTGCAAGTTCAGCCGCAAGCGCTGCTTCCACAGGGTCAGGAACTTTTGAAGCCCGTGCCTGTCTGATCGTGGCTACATGGTCAACATTCACACCTAACTTCATTATCACTTTACCTTAATTATTAACTTGCTAATCAAAAACCTATGAAAAACTACTCTATTTTTTTCTACGGAACTTCTTTATCTTATAAAGTGCCGGCTCAATCTTTACTACGGAAACTTTTTCAGGAAGTTCTACTTCTGCTCGTCTCTTATAAAAGATTCCAGCCGGCAAATTTTTAGCACTTACGAAGACCTTTATATCCACAGGTTTTAAATTATCAAGTAAAATTTCCGGTCCTTTTACTTCTATGGTTGTGGTGGTAGGTGTAATCGTTGCATTATAATTCTGAGGTAATTCTTTTACTATAAGAGGAAGGCCAACAAATCTTTTTTGGACAATATGTTCTTTCACATTTACTCGAACTTTAACCATACGCGAATCATCAACAAGCTCTAAATCGTATGCCTCTAAATTGGCTGGAACTTCAAAATTGGCAGGCTGTGTCAAATTTGAGATATCCACAGGGTAGGTATAAATACTTTTCATTCCCTGAAGGACACTTCTTCTTCCACGCACCTGTATAACTCTTGGATAAACTGATGCGCTAACAAACTCATAACCGCGCGGGACCATTCCTTTCAATTTTGGTTTGACATAAAGACTTTTTTTAATAAGCTTCTCAATTTTCAAATTCAAAACAGGTGGCACAATTTTCTCAACAACAATGCCAGGAATCTTTTCCAATCCATCTTCTGTTAGTGGATAAACAAGCATTCCTTCAGTTGCTTCTTTCAGGTCTACCTTAAATACCATATTTTTCGCTCTAAGGTTGAAAAGGTTTCTTCTTACTCCTCGAAGCCATACTGTAGCATGGTCTATTTTACCTTCTGATACTACGAGAGATGAAGGCAGTCCACTAAATTCGATTCTTACTGGGAAACCAAGTTCCGCTTCCTGCTCCGCAGTCAGATAAAACCATAAGAGAGCCGCAAATAAAAGCGAAAAAGCTTTTAGCAGCAGATTATTCGACAGCCATCTTTTCATTTTTTTGTTCCTTTTTTCGCCGTTATCTTAAAAAGAGACTGCAGTCTCTCTCTTAGTGAATCTTCTGAAAGGTTGCTATAAAGCTGACCCCCTTCTGCAATAGAAATTGTTCCGGTTTCTTCAGAAACAACTATTACAACGGCATCTGTTTCCTCACTAATTCCTACCGCTGCCCGGTGCCTTGTGCCCAAATATTTTGATATATCTGTCCTTGAAGTAAGAGGTAAATAACATCCGGCAGCAAAAATTCTATTATCTTCTCCGATAATAATAGCGCCGTCATGAAGTGGTGATTCTGGTTGAAAAATGCTTAAAATGAGGCGCTCCGTAACTCTGCTCATAAGAATGGCACCAACTTGCACATAGGGACGCAGTTTCGTTTCCCTTTCAAGGACAATTAGAGCCCCTATTCTTCTTTCTGACAAAATCATCACGGCTTTTATGATTTCACCCATTACCTGTTGTCCTTCGTATTTGAAGAAGGAAGCCATAATTGGTCTTTGTCCCATCTCGGCAAGCATTGCTCTAATCTCCGGTTGAAAAAGAATAAGAATGGCAATAAGGAGAACTGACCAGAAATGTTCCATTATCCAGTGAGTTGTTGTAAATTCGAAATATTCAGAAAGCAAATAGACGAAACTAAAGAGAATTAAACCGATTAACATCTGTATTGCTCGTGTTCCTTTTATGAAAAGGAGAAGGCGATAAATGATGAATGCCACAATAAGAATATCAAGAGCGTTTTTAAAAAGATCAATATAAGTTATGCCCAAAGGTAATTCCAATTTATCTCCTATGCAGATAATATGCTTTCCACAACTTTAAGAGCTCTAACAGTTTCCTTTACATCATGGGCTCTTATAATGTCTGCTCCATTCAATGCGGCAATAGAAGCAACAGCAAGACTCCCTTCCAATCTCTCTTCCGGTTCTACATCCAGTATCTTTCCAATAAAGCTTTTTCTCGAAGCACCTATGACTATAGGCCTTTCAAGCTTCTTTATTTGATTGAGATACTTGATTATTCTCAAATTGTCTTCAACCTTCTTTCCAAATCCTATTCCCGGATCGATAAGAATTAAATCTTTCCTTATACCAGATTTTACAGCCATATCTGTTTTATCTTCAAGTTTTTTCATTACTTCATTGACAACATTCCTATATTTTACTCCTTTTTGCATAGTTTCCGGTTTGCCTTTAATATGCCCTATAATTACAGGGCATCCAAAATGAGCAATAGTTTCAGGCATTTTTGCATCAAAATCGAATCCACTAATGTCATTTACTAAATCAGCTCCATTGTCTAAAGCGGCAGTTGCAACTTCAGATTTATATGTGTCAACAGAAATTAGAATTTTACTTTTTTTCCGCAATTTTTTAACAACAGGAATAACTCTTGAAAGTTCCTCTTTTGCATCTACTCGTTTACTGCCCGGCCTTGTCGATTCACCACCTACATCAATTATCTTTGCTCCCTCCTCTTCCATTCTTAATGCTCTTTCAACTGCTTCGTCAGCAGAACTGTATTTTCCTCCGTCATAAAAAGAATCAGGAGTACAATTAATGACTCCCATTACTGCAAGTGAATTATCCAAACAAAGAGAAATACCTCTTGGAAAATCTATGCGGAAATTGTTCATCAAAAAACTCCAAAAAAGAATAGGATAAAAAAGTGAAATGTTTCTTCAAGGATTCAATAAAATACAATATTTAACTTCTTTTTTTTCTTTTTAAAGAATTTCTTTATGCAGCCGTGATGGCTTCCTTACCTTCGCTATTGACAATTTTATCTATCTCTTCGCCGTTAAGCACTTCTTTTTCAAGAAGAGCTTTTGCCAATGCATTGAGAACATCAATTTTTGATAGAAGCAGAGACTTAGCAAGATTATAACATTCCATTACAATATTTTTAACTTCCCTATCAATCGCAACGGCTGTTGCTTCGCTGTAATCTCTATGTTTAGAAATTTCTCTTCCAAGAAAAATTTCCTCTTCCTTTTTCCCAAATGTCAGGGGCCCCAGCTCTTTGCTCATTCCCCATTCGCATACCATTTTTCTTGCCAATTCAGTGGCTCTTTCAATATCATTGCCGGCACCTGTTGTTGGCTGTGACAAGATTATATCTTCAGCAAGTCTTCCGCCAAGCAAAACACAGATATTATTCCTGAGATATTCAAGAGGATATGTATGTTTTTCATCCATTGGAAGCTGTTGTGTAACCCCCAATGCCATTCCTCTCGGGATTATACTGACCTTATGAATTGGGTCAGTACCCGGCAAAAGTTTTGCGACTAATGTATGACCTGCTTCATGATAAGCAGTAATTCTTTTTTCTTCCTCACTTATGATCATACTTTTTCTTTCAACGCCCATTAAGACTTTATCCTTTGCGTATTCAAAATCAGACATCTCAACTTTATCTTTATTTATCCTTGCTGCATAAAGAGCGGCTTCATTGACAAGATTTGCCAAATCTGCACCTGAAAATCCGGGAGTTCCTCTTGCAATGATCTCCAAGGAAACATTTTCCGCCAAAGGAATTTTCTTGGTATGAACTTTCAGAATCCCTTCGCGCCCCTTTACATCGGGCCTCGGAACCACCACCTGCCGGTCAAAACGACCGGGCCTCAAAAGAGCAGGATCCAAAACATCAGGACGGTTTGTTGCTGCAATCAATATCACTCCTTCATTTGATTCAAATCCGTCCATCTCAACCAAAAGCTGGTTCAATGTCTGTTCTCTTTCATCGTGTCCACCCCCAAGTCCTGCACCGCGATGACGTCCTACTGCATCTATTTCGTCGATAAAGATAATACAAGGGGCATTTTTCTTTCCTTGCTCAAAGAGATCTCTGACTCTCGATGCGCCAACGCCTACAAACATCTCTACGAAATCAGAACCAGATATTGAAAAGAATGGTACATCTGCTTCGCCTGCTATGGCTCTTGCAAGCAAAGTTTTTCCTGTGCCGGGAGGACCTATAAGCAGAACTCCTTTAGGTATTTTGCCTCCCAGTTTTTGAAACTTATGGGGATCTTTCAAAAACTCGATAATCTCTTCAACTTCAAGTTTTGCCTCATCTATGCCTGCTACATCATCAAAAGTGACTTTGTTCTGACTCTCATTGAGAAGCCTTGCCTTGCTTTTGCCAAAGGAAAGCGCCTTATTTCCTCCCACTTGCATTTGACGCATAAAGAAAACCCATATTCCCAACAACACAAGAAGAGGAAACCAAGATGAAAGAAAAACTACATACCAAGGAGATGAAGGAGGCGCAAGGGCTTTAATCTGCACATTTTTGCTTGTGAGCAACTCAATCAATTTTGGGTCATCAGGTGCATAAGTTTTGAACTTTGAATTGTCAGTCAAAACACCTTCGATATCATTTCCCTGAATTGTTACCTTTACAACCTTGCCTTCATTTACAAATTGAAGAAATTTTGAATAATCAAATTCATTTGCAATATTTTTATTGTTATTGAAGGCATTAAATAGAATTATTGTGAATACAATCAGTATTATCCACAACATTAAATTCTTATAGAATTGATTCATTTTTTCACCGGAAGCCATAATCCTTTTATTTCTATTGATTCTATCTTAGTAACGCAAAATCATATTAAAAAAAATACAGAAAAAAATCAACAAATTACTTTTCTTTTTTGGAATAGATGAGATACTATATCCTTGTAGAACTGTTGTTTTTTCTATATAATTTCAATAGTGCTTTTACATAATATGCTGAAAAATGAGCAAAGGACAAATTTCAAAGGGTAGAAGTATAAAACGAGATATAAGTGCTTTCTTTCTTTTAGCTTTTGCACTTCTTCTTTCTCTTAGTCTTATATCGCACAATCCCCATGATACGACTTGGTTTTCTGCTGATTCCAAAAACATAACAGAAGGCAAATACAACAATCTTGCAGGTTTAATAGGGGCAGAATGTTCGGCACTTTTGTTTGAGGTTTTCGGTTATGCATCTCTTTTAATGCCTCTTTTTATTTTCCTTTTCAGTTTAAACCTCATAAGGAAGGAAAAGATAGACCACATTGTTATAAAGTCCATTGGTTTCATACTTTTTTTCACAAGTTTATGCACGCTGCTTCAATTTCCTTTCAGGCATAATGAGCTTATTGAATTTTCAAAGGGTATAACTCCTGGCGGCATAATTGGTCTATACTTGACAGGACCTTCAGAAAGACTTGCCGGACCTGCCGGCACCTATATTATTCTTGTTTCATTTTTTATTCTCTCTCTCTTCCTTCTAACAGAATTTTCCATTATTGATATAACGAGAAAAGCATTTAATGCAGTTGCTGTTTCGGTACGGTGGTCTTATGAAAAAATCGATAAGGCATTTGACTTCTATATCAATTGGAAACAAAAAAAGAAGCATTCCGCCAATATAAAACCGAAAATTGAGAGTGAAAAGAAGAAACCCAGACCAAATATAGAACAAATCGAAATCGATATGGACAAAGGAGAGGAAATTCCCGAACCTGAACAGCAGCGCTTTGATTTCGCCAAAGAATATATGCTCCCTTCTCTAAATCTTCTCAGAGAACCGAAAAAAAGTGAATCGAAAATCACCAAACAGGATATCCTTTTGAATTCAAAGATATTAGAAAAAAAACTTTTGGATTTCGGTATCGAAGGAAAGGTTTGCGAAGTGAGAACTGGCCCTGTTATTACAATGTATGAATTTGAGCCTGCACCGGGAATAAAGTTGAATAAAATTGTGTCGCTCACCAATGACTTGGCAATGGCAATGAAAACAATCAATGTTAGAATTGTAGCGCCCATACCCGGAAAAGGCACCGTGGGGATTGAGATTCCAAACAATAAAAGAGAAAATGTCTATCTTAAAGAGATCCTTCAATCTGATAAATTTCAGTCTCATCCTTCAAAAATATGTATTGCCCTTGGGAAAGACATACTTGGCAATGTTGTGGTAGAAGATTTAGCAAAGATGCCGCATCTTTTGATTGCAGGGGCAACAGGGTCAGGTAAAAGTGTTGCTGTAAATATGATGATTTTAAGCCTCCTCTACAGAGCAACACCGAAAGAAGTTAAAATGATAATGGTTGACCCGAAAATGCTTGAACTTTCTGTTTATCAAGACATACCTCATCTTTTAACACCGGTTGTAACAAATCCAAAAGAAGCATCTTACGCTCTTCAATGGGCAGTAAGAGAAATGGAAAGAAGATATCAGTTGATGAAAAATAGGGGAGTTAGAAGCATAACAAGATATAATCGCTTATTAAGAGAAGAAAACAGGGATGAGGAAGAAAATATTTTACCCTATATCGTTATTTTCATAGATGAACTGGCAGATTTAATGATTGCGGCGTCAAAAACAGTAGAAGATTCAATTCAACGGCTTTCCCAAATGGCAAGAGCTGCAGGCATACATTTAATAATGGCAACTCAAAGACCATCAGTAGATGTAATTACAGGAGTTATAAAAGCAAACTTTTCATGGCGGATTGCCCTGCAAGTATCTGTGAAAGTGGATTCAAGAACAATTCTAGACCAAAACGGCGCAGAACAATTATTGGGCAAAGGTGATATGCTGTTGATGTCTCCGGGTTATAATCGCTTAACTAGAATTCATGGTGCTTTTGTTTCAGATACGGAAGTTCAAGCTGTAGTAAACCATATCAAGGCGCAGGGTATATCACAGCCCGATATGACTGTACTTACTCCATTGCCGAGCGAAAAAGAAAGTGAAATTGAGGAAGAAGAGGATGAGATATACGAAGAAGTTGTAAGATGGCTTGCAAAAACAAAAAGCGTTTCTATATCATTGGTCCAAAGAAAATTCCGAGTTGGTTATAATCGGGCGGCGAGAATTATTGAAAAGATGGAAGCAGAAGGCCTTATTGGCCCGGCAGACGGTGTGAAACCCCGAGAAGTTCTTATCGATGAAACAGAAGTTGAAGAATTTTTAGAAAACCGCAAAAAGTACAAAAACGACAATGAAGAAAATCAATCCTAAATTCTTATCTGATAGCGACATTCAATCATCATAAAATTTCTACAACTATTCAAATCCAAAGCGAGGAATAAAATGAAGTTTGCACAGGTTATTATCGAGGATAGAAAGATTGAAGGCATAATCAATAATGGGAATATCGAAGAGATCACTGGAAATTTTTTTGACGACTATTCTCTCACAGGGAAAAAATTCCCTTTATCATCTGCCAAGTTTTTAACACCTTGTAATCCTTCCAAAATAGTAGCTATCGGTTTGAACTACAAAGACCATGCCAAGGAATTTGGTTCACCAATTCCCGATGAGCCAATGCTATTTATGAAGCCGTCAACATCGGTAATAGGTCATAAGGAGAAGATAATTTATCCTCCTCAATCGAGACAGGTAGACTATGAAGGAGAACTTGCAATCGTAATTGGGAAAAGATGTAAAGATGTATCTGAAGAAGAAGCAAAGGAATATGTGGCAGGATTTACATGCGCAAACGACATTACTGCACGGGATTTGCAAAGGAAGGATGGACAATTTACTCGAGGAAAAGGATTTGATACCTTTGCCCCGTTAGGTCCAGTAATCGAAACAGAATTAGACCCTAATCACCTTAAAATAAAAACTTACCTAAATGGCAAAATAGTTCAAGATTCATCAACAAATTTAATGATATTCAAGCCATATTTTCTTGTCTCATTCATATCGAAAATAATGACACTACTGCCTGAAGACGTGATTATCACCGGCACACCTCCAGGCGTTGGAAGTTTAAAAGTTGGCGATGAAATTGCAGTAGAGATTGAAGGAATCGGCAGACTGGAAAATAGTGTCGATAAAGAATCTTGAAGCTTTATCGGTCAATTCTGCCTCGAAGACTATTGCTGTATGCTTTGGTAATTTTAACCTGCACAATTTTCCCTATCAAAGATTCATCACCTTTAAAATTAACAACTCTGTTTTGTTCGGTCCTGCCTGTTAAATCCTTGCTGCTTCTTTTACTCACACCTTCGACCAATACAGCCTTTATCTTTCCTTCCTCTGCAATATTCTTTTCCATAGAGATTTTCCTTTGAATCGACTGAAGAAGGTTGAGCCGCTCTAATTTCTCCTCAATAGTCAAAGTTTCATCTAATGTAGAGCTTTTTGCAGGAGGTCTATGGGAATAACAAAAAGAAAAAAGGGTATCAAACCTAATCTTTTCAATGGCATTCAATGTATAATTAAAATCTTCTTCATCTTCTCCCGGGAATCCGACAATAATATCTGACGAAATGCCCACCTCTGGAATTTCACTCTTTAACAGCTCGATTTTCTCCATATATTCTTCAACGGTGTAGTTTCGATTCATTAACTTAAGAATTTTGTCAGATCCGGACTGAAGAGGTAAATGGATATTCCTGCAAACTTTATCAAGCCTCTTAATAGCATTTATAAGTTTCCTGTCAAAATCCTTCGGATGTGATGTAACGAAACGAATCCTCTCGATACCTTCTATTTCATTAATCTTCTCTAAAAGAGTCGAGAAATCACAAGCGTCAGATGACGGTGAATTATAGGAATTAACATTTTGGCCCAGCAATGTAACTTCTTTACAACCACCCTTTGCAAGATGCTCCACCTCACAAATTATCTCTTCCAAAGGTCTGCTTCTTTCCCTCCCTCTCACAAAGGGAACAATACAATAACTGCAAAAATTATTACATCCTTCCATAATGGTCACAAATTCTTTTATATTTCCTTTCTTCAAGAAAGGAATTGCGCTATTGAAAGATTTGAAATCTGATGAAGCAAATATAGTCTTTTCTCCTTTTTTAGCTTTATCTATTGCTTTTTTGAGGTGAATTACATCATTTGTACCCAAGACAATATCTACTTCAGGAAACCGTTTAATAATTTTTCTTTTCTCTTTCTGCGCCATACAACCGCATACAGCCAAAATAAAATTTCTTCTTGCCTTTAAAAGGGAAAGTTTTCCTATTTCAGATAGTACCTTCTGTTCTGCCTTTGCACGCACACAACAGGTGTTGAGCAGGACTACATCGGCATCTGATGAATTAGATGTTTCTGAATAGCCATCAGCTTCGAGAATACCTGCTATTCGCTGAGAGTCATGCTCATTCATCTGACACCCGAAAGTATGAATAAAGTATCTCTGCTTTTCCATAGGAATACCCACTTGATTAACAAGGAATGGAATTATAATTTATTTGAGATACTATGTCAAAATAGTGGATGCGCTTTCAATTTTGAGATGTCATTTGCCTTTTGGAATCCAATGTTTTTTCTTGGCATCTAATATATAAACCGTGCCACAAAGAGGACATTCAATTTCATCATCGAACAATAAGGAATATGAAATTTCGGTATCACATTTAGGACATATAATGGTGCCGGCACCTAATAC
>RFHX01000039.1 GCA_003695725.1 Candidatus Schekmanbacteria bacterium | reverse complement strand
TCGAAAATCCTGATAAGCCCTTCGTTGCGGTGCTTGGTGGCGCCAAAGTTTCAGACAAGATACAGGTAATCGAAACACTTCTTGGTAAAGCTGATACAATGTTGATAGGCGGAGCAATGGCATACACGATTTTAAAGGCAAAGGGTATCAATGTAGGGAAATCTCTTGTAGAAGATGACAAGATTGATGTGGCAAACGATATATTGGAGAAGAGCAAGAGGGCTAACGCCGAATTCTTACTGCCTGTTGACCATATTGCGGCAAATGAAATAAGCGAGAATTCACAAACTGAAACGACATCGGATGCTGCAATTCCTGATAATCTGATGGGTGCTGACATTGGGCCACAAACAATCAATCTTTATACTGAAAAGATAAAGAATGCGGCAATGGTTGTTTGGAATGGGCCAATGGGAGTGTTTGAGATAGAGAAGTTTGCTGAAGGTACCAAGGCAATTGCTCAGGCAATAGCCGAATCAAAGGCAGTGAGCATCATAGGAGGTGGTGATTCAGCTTCAGCTGTAAAGAAGATGGGATTGAGCGATAAATTCAGTCATGTTTCAACAGGAGGTGGAGCGTCATTAGAGTTTTTGGAAGGAAAAGAGCTTCCCGGATTGGTGTCGCTCACTGATAAATAAAAGAGGAATAATGGAATGAGAAAAACAATAATCGCAGGCAACTGGAAGATGCATATGACAATTCCAGAAGCAATTAGTCTTGTCGAAGGAATAGCTGAAAAATGCAGTGATGCGGATAATGTCGAAATCATTGTTGCGCCGCCATATACTGCCCTGTATGCTGTACATCAAAAGATTGCTGATACAAAAATAAAATTGTCATCACAGAATATCTTTTGGGAGGAAAAAGGAGCTTTTACAGGAGAAATTTCACCGCTTATGCTCACAGATGCAGGATGCAGTCATTGTATTATTGGACATTCAGAAAGAAGACAATATTTCGGCGAAACCGATGAAACAGTAAACAAGCGCCTCAAAGCGGCTTATTCACATAATCTAATCCCTATATTGTGCATTGGAGAAACACTTGAAGAAAGAGAAGCAGAAAAGACTTTTGAGGTAATCGAAAAGCAGTTGAATGGAGCACTAAATGACATCGACAAGGAAACCTTTGCCAATACCATAATAGCTTATGAACCAGTTTGGGCTATCGGTACAGGAAAAACAGCAACGCCTGACCAAGCTCAGGAAGTCCATTCCTTTATTCGAGAAAAAATTGAAAAGAAGTATGGTGGAGAGGTTTCGGAGAATACATCGATTCTTTATGGTGGAAGCGTAAAACCGGAAAATATTTCAGGATTGATGGCTGAAGCCGACATCGATGGCGCTCTTGTCGGAGGAGCAAGTTTAAAAGTAGATAGTTTTGCAAGTATCGTAAAATTTAAAAAGGAAGGAAATTAAGATGTATACTTTTTTAGTGATATTTCATGTCATTGTCAGCATTTTCCTTATTCTTGTTGTTCTTCTACAGCAGGGTAAGGGCTCAGAAATGGGAGCCGCTTTTGGAGGAGCAAGCCAAACCCTCTTTGGAAGTTATGGTCCAACAGGATTTCTTGGAAAGTTGACAACTGCTGCTGCAACTATCTTTATGATAACATCTCTTATACTATCATCTCTTGCTTCAAGGCCCGGGACAGAATCTATAATTCCTGAGGTGGAAGAGGGGAAACCTGCTGCAGAGCAGACCGTTCCGCCTTCAAATAATGCCACGAAAAATAATGCCGCTGTTACAACTGAAACAGAAAAAAGTAAACAGACAGAATCTCTGCCTGCTGAACAAATTCCTCAGGAAGGCAAATAAGAGATATGTCAGGAAGCGCAGAAAGTCCCAAAAGAACACCTCTTTATCCTGTCCATTTGAAGTACAATGCAAAAATAATAGATTTTCACGGATGGGAGATGCCTGTATATTATACAGGTATTCGTGATGAGCATCTTACAGTGAGAAGCAAGGCAGGCATCTTCGATGTGAGCCATATGGGATATGTATCAGTATCTGGTAAGAATGCCTTGGATGCAGTGCAAAAGGTATTTACAGCAGACGCAACGAAAATGAAGAATGGCGTAGTAAGCTACGGACTTCTCTGCAATGAGAAAGGCGGAATTGTTGATGATGTAACTCTTTTCAAGATTGGTGAAGAAAGCTATTTTTTCTGTGTCAATGCATCGAATGTGGAGAAGGATTATGAATGGATAAAGAAAAATAGCGGTGATATTGCAGAAACAAAAAATGAAAGCACTGAGAAGGGTATCATAGCATTACAGGGACCTATGGCTGATGAAATACTTGCGAAGGTAGCAGAAGATGCTGATTTGAAATCACTTCGTTTTTTTCATTTTACTGAGGGAAAAATAGGAAATGATAATGTAATAATATCTCGTACTGGATATACAGGGGAAAAGGGATTTGAATTTTTTTTCCAGAGAAATCGTGCTGAAACAATATGGAATTTGCTGATGGAAGCAGGAAAAGAATATGGACTGAAGCCTGCAGGATTGGGTGCAAGAGACACATTGCGCCTCGAAATGAAATATACTCTCTATGGAAACGATATTGACGACTCAATAACACCCTTAGAAGCATGCCTTGAGAGGTATGTGGATTTTGACAAGGGTTTTTTCGTTGGTAGAGACGCCCTTTTAAAGCAGAAAGAGGAAGGAATACCGAGAAGACTTGTTGGTTTTAAGATGATTGACGCAGGCATACCACGGCAGGGCTATGAGATAATTGCAGATGGAAATATTATTGGAAAGGTTACGAGCGGGAATAAATCATTCTCAACAGGTGATTCAATAGGTATGGCTTTAGTAAAAACAGAATATTCTTCTATTGGAACATCTTTTTTTGTTTCCATAAGGGGTAAGAATTTGAAAGCGGAAGTTGTGAAAACGCCTTTTTATAAAAAATAGTATGGAAATATAAAATAAATAGGAGGAGATTAAATGAATTGTCCTGAAGATTTAAAATATACAAAAGAACATGAGTGGGCAAGAGTTGAGTCAGAGAACGAAGTAAAAGTAGGAATTACCGACTATGCGCAACAGGAACTTGGAGATATCGTTTTTGTTGAACTTCCTGAAGAAGGCGCTGAAGTTACGCAGGGTGAAGTTTTTGGATCCATCGAGTCAGTAAAAGCCGTATCAGATCTTTATTCACCTGTGACTGGAAAAGTTTCAGCAGTCAATGGAAGGATAGCTGATGAACCGGAATTGGTAAACAGCGATCCTTATGGTGAGGGTTGGTTGCTTTCAGTCGAGATCGACGATAAATCACAGCTCGATTCACTTTTGGATGCTTCAGCTTATATTTCCTATGTAGAAGAGGAAAAGAAAGAGTGAAATATATTCCTAATACTTCCCGTGACAAGGAGAAGATATACAAGAAATTGGGAGTTTCCAGTTTTGATGAGCTCCTCGAGGATATTCCAAAGGAGCTTATTTCAGACAAAAGGATCGATATTCCGGGACCTCTCAGTGAGATCGAAATTGAACGAAAGTTAGAAAGCCTTTCAGCTCAAAATGCGCCTGAAAAGAAGATCTTGAGCTTTGCTGGGGCAGGTGCTTATGACCATTATGTGCCTGCACATATTGAAACGATTATATCTCGGTCGGAGTTTCTTACGGCTTACACGCCTTACCAACCTGAGATTAGTCAAGGCACTCTTCAGACAATCTATGAATATCAGAGTCTGATATGCGAGTTGACAGGGCTCGATGTGTCGAATGCATCGATGTATGATGGCGCATCAGCATTGGCTGAAGCTGCATTGATGGCTTCACGGATAAAAAAGAGAAATAAAATTCTCATCGCAGGTACAGTAAATCCCTCTTATGTAAAAGTGGTGAAGACTTATTTGCAGGGGTTGGAGATAGAAGTATTGACCATACCGCAGAAGAATGGAATCTTGGATATCGATGTTTTTAAAGAGCTAATAGATGAAAATGTAAATGCCTGCGTGTTTCAGTATCCTGACTTTTTTGGTTCAATTCAAGATATCGATGAATACTGTGAAATTGCATCATCAAAGGGTGCTCTGAAAATATTTTCGGTTGACCCTATAGCGCTTGGAATATTGGAAAGCCCGGCGGCTTTTGGCGCAGATATAATCACAGGCGAGGGACAGCCAATGGGGATACCTCTTTCCTTTGGAGGTCCTTATCTTGGCTTCTTCGCATGCCGTAGAGAGTATGTAAGGCAGATGCCGGGAAGGGTAGTTGGCGCAACAACGGATAAAGAGGGAAGGCATGGTTTTGTTCTTACCTTGCAGACGAGAGAACAGCACATTAGACGGGAAAAGGCAACATCGAATATCTGTTCGAATCAAGCTCTGACAGCATTGGCGGCATGTGTATATCTGGTAAGTTTGGGAAAAGAAGGAATTAGAGAAGTTGCCCTGCAGTGTCTATCTAAATCTCATTATGCGGCAAAATCTCTTTGTTCCATCAATTCTGAAATTGAGTTGATTAATGATAAGCCATTCTTCAAGGAATTTGCTTTGTCACTTCCTGTCTCGGCAAGGGATGTGATAGAAAGAATGAGCATAAGCGGAATTATTCCGGGAGTTGCATTGTCGTCTTTTTTCGATAAATCATACGAGAATATGCTTTTAGTGGCTGTGACAGAAAAAAGAAGTAGAGAGGAAATTTCATCACTTGTCAGCGGATTGGACAAGACAATAAAACAATTATACTGAGAAGAAATTATTAGATGTCAGAAAAGAATTCAAGCAAACTGATTTTCGAATACAGCAGGGAAGGGAAAAAGGGTTATTCTCTTCCTCAGCTCGATGTACCTGAAGTCGATATTGAGAAGGTTGTCCCTGAAAGGCTTTTGAGAAAGAAGCCCGCACAATTGCCTGAAGTTTCTGAACCGGAAATAATAAGGCATTTCATCAATCTATCAAGAAAAAATTACAGCGTTGATACGGGATTTTATCCTCTCGGTTCCTGCACAATGAAATATAATCCCAAAATAAATGAAAAGATGTCTTCTCTGAAGGGCTTTAAAGAGCTTCATCCATTTGCTTTAGAAGAAAATTGCCAAGGTGCACTTCAGATAATGTATGAGCTTTCTGATATGCTTTCAAAAATCAGCGGAATGGATGCTGTTACCCTCCAACCTTCTGCAGGCGCACAAGGTGAGCTTTGCGGGACAATGATTATTCGGGCATACTTCAAGGATAAAGGGGAGAAGAGAGATGAAATAATTATTCCTGATTCTGCGCACGGCACAAACCCTGCAAGTGCAGCTCTTGCAGGAATGAAGGTCAGGACGGTCAAATCCTCTGAGAAGGGAGAACTCGATATTGACGAACTTGAGAAAGCTATAACTCCTGCCACAGCGGCTTTAATGATAACCAATCCAAATACACTTGGCTTTTTTGAATCTGGTATTCAGAAGATTTCCTCTATGCTTCATAAAAATGGCAGTCTCCTCTATATGGACGGCGCAAATCTAAATGCTATGTTGGGTTTTCTCAAGCCGGGAGATATGGGGTTCGACATCGTTCATTTCAATCTTCACAAGAGCTTTTCAACTCCTCACGGGTGCGGAGGCCCCGGCGCAGGACCTGTTGGCGTTAAGAAAGAGCTCTCTGATTTTCTGCCTGTACCTCGGATAGTTAGAAAAGGTAATCATTTTCACTTTGATTGGGAACAAAAAAAATCTATCGGCAGACTTCATTCATTCTATGGAAATTTTCTCGTAATGGTAAGAGCATATGTTTACTTGCTGTCCGTTGGAGAAAAAGGACTCAGAGAGATAAGCGAAAATGCAATTTTGAATGCAAATTATCTTAAAGAGTCATTGAAGAACTATTATGAACTACCTTATGACAGGAAATGTATGCATGAATTTGTGCTCTCAGGCTCGAAACAGAAAAAGAAAGGTGTAAAAACGCTCGATATTGCCAAACGGCTAATGGATTACGGCTTTCATCCCCCTACGATATATTTTCCTCTTATCGTCAATGAAGCGCTGATGATTGAGCCCACTGAAACTGAAAGCATCGAGACTCTTGATGAATTCATCGAGGCAATGATAAAAATTGCTGAAGAATCGGAAACAGAGCCGGAAATCGTCAAAAATGCCCCCCACTCTCTTTCTATATCAAGGTTGGATGAAGTAAAGGCGGCTAAGCAGCTTGATTTGAACTATTACGCAAGAAAGCAGTAAACTCTATTCCCATCCCGCATCTTCTTATTTTCGACCACCTGCATCATCTTCAAGAGCGCAAAAGAGGATTGATTTAGGAAATATATGTTATTGCATAAACCAGTCAAAGTATTGCGCTATGATATAGTTATATCGAGTTGTTTAATGCGGGCATACGCTTATACATACATACTGTAAAAATACCTTTGAGCAATAATTTGTATTAATAATTTATTCTCCTATGAATGTGCCAAAAGGGAACAATCGAGTAAGTCAACTATGGACATTATTTGAAAAATTGTGAAGATAGTAATAATTTCGATTTTTTAAATTGGAGAAGTTCTTCTTATGTTGAATTTTAAATCAATTGAAAAAAAATTGTCGCAAAAAAGGTGGCGTTTGATTGATTCAGGCGCAGCAGACTCCTATTTCAATATGGCCGCAGATGAATATCTTATGCATTTCTCAAAGGAGGAAGAAATACCTACTTTGAGATTTTATGAATGGAAACCATCAGGAATATCAGTAGGTTATAACCAAAAAGTTAAACTGTTTCTTGATGTTGATTATATAAATTCCTGCGGCTTTCAATGGGTAAGAAGAATTACAGGTGGTGAAACAGTCTTTCATCATAATGACCAAACCTATTCAGTTGCTATTCCTGCAAATATGCTTCCTCAGCCAAAGACGAAGAGTCTTTATTTTTTTATTCATATGATGATTGCCGAAGCATTGAAGAGACTCGATATTGATGTAGATGACCTTTTGCCTTCAAATCGCAATCCAAATATAAAGTTTTATAACTGCTTTGTTTCAAAGTCCGACTATGAGTTGTCTTGGAAGAGAAGAAAATTTGTCGGGAGTGCACAAAAGAGGAGTAAAGGAGTGTTTCTTCAACATGGCGCCATAATGCTCGATGTGGACTATTTTCATCTCGATAGAATCTTTCTTAAAGAAGGAAATTTGCCGATAAGAGGTATTGAAAAATTGAAGGAGAATCTTTGCGGATTGAGGGAGATATGCGGGGAAGTAATTGATAGAAAAAGATTAAAGACGGAGATAACAAGGACTTTTGAAAGATATGGAATAAAGTTCATCAAAAAACCTTTTTCCAAAGAAGAAATTGACGAGATTAACTTAATAAAAAATTCTAAATACAGTCTTCCTGAATGGAATGAAGAAGGGATTATAAGGGACAAAAAAGAAGATGGATAAGAAAAAATACATCAAAGAAAGCGCCCAAAGGGCACTGCAAAAGGGGGATGTTAAAAAAGCGCTAAAATTTTATGAAGAGCTCATTGAATTAGACCCTGACGATATGCAGGCGCGAAATACGCTTGGAGACATCTATTCAAGAATTGGGATGAGAGATGAAGCGGTGAAGTGCTTTACCTATATTGCAAAAGAGATGTCTATGCGGGGATTTTATCATAAAAGCATCGCTATGATGAAAAAAGCGTTGAGGATAGATAAGAATGACCCTCAAATATACATTGTAATGGCTGATGCATATTCGGCGCTCAAACTTATAGGGGAAGCAAGAAACTGCTACAATTGGCTATTAGATTACTATTCAAAAAAGAAAGACAATATCAATAAGATTGAGATATTGAAGAGACTCTATGAGTTGACGCCAAATGACCCTGCAGTTAAAAGAAATTTAATGGATTCACTTGCAGAATATCCTGCAAAAAGTGATGCGGCAGAGCAATTTTTCAAAATAGGGATTAACAATTTTGAGGCAAAAAATTACTCTGAAGCTTACAGCAATTTCATAAAATGCCTTGAATGTGCTCCAGACAATTTGGAAGCATCTCTTTATGCTGTGGAATGTCTTATCAAAGAGGGCAAAATTCATCAGGCTGTCGAAATAGCAAAAAAATACAACATAGCAAAAATTGAAAACACAAAGGCATGGCAGTTGTTGAGCAGAATATATTACGCTTCTGAAGAGTATGCTGAAGCGCTTTCGATGGTAAAAAAGGTATTAGAGAAGGACAAGGAGAACATTGAATATAGGAAACTTCTTGGAAGAGTTTATGCAAAACTTGGTAGAGACGAGGAAGCTAAGAATGTTTTCAAAGAGCTTCTCAAAGAACTAATTGATTCGAAAAAGTATGAAGAATTTTTAGATGTTTGCTCTGAGCTCGATGATGAGGAGATACTGAGCGTTGAGATGAGAGAGAAAAGAGCAGAAATTCTAAAAATTACGGGTGATATCAAAGGAGCTGCGCAGGACAATCTATTTATTTCTCTCTCATATGAAAGTGATAAGAAACTCAGAAAAGCTCTCATCTATGCTGAAAGGGCATTAGAACTTTGTCCTGATGATGAATCAATAAGAAAGCAAGTCGAATCTCTGAAGAAACAAATTGAGGAAAATGAAAGTAAAGCTGCTTTACCTCAGAAGGCAAAAATAGAAAAGGAGAAATCTTTTACTGTTCAAAGTGAAAGATTAGGCAGTAGTAAGGGAGAAGAGGCAGACATTTCAAAAAGGACAACTAAATTTAATAATGATGAAAAAGAAAGCTCTTCTTTCTTCAATCTTGCAGAAGAGTTAAAGGTAGATATAGAAGGTAAAAAAGAAAGGAAAAACAAGGATTCAATAAGCAATGGAGAGCCAATCGTTGTTGATGAAATTCTCAGAGATTTCAAAAGGGCAGTTGAGTGCACAATAGAGGATAAGGATATGCAAACACACTTCGACCTTGGCATTGCATATATGGAAATGGAGCTTTTTTCGGAAGCTATAGAAGAATTCAAAAAAAGTATCAATGATGAATCCTTGTATGTTGATAGCTTGATTTTTACAGCAAAATGTGAATTTTCGCTTGGAAACAGGGAAAAAGCGATAGGATTATTGGAGGAAGGTATAAATCGATTCCCCAATAAGGATGAAAATTATTTACTTCTTCAATACAATAAAGCTCTTCTTTATGAATCGATGGATTCAAATGATAATGCTCTGCAAATATACGAAGAAATATTAGAAGAAAACCCATTCTTCAAGGATGTTAAATCAAGAATTAATCAAATTCATAAAAAAATAAAAATTGCATTGCCTTGACAAAATTCTTCTTGTATGGAAATACATCACTCCTGTAAAATTATAGATAATTGCAATTAGGTGGATGTTTGTTTTATGAATGAAAGATTGAAAATTTATCTTTATGCTTTTTGTATAGTATCTTTGCTCCTAATCGTTGGAGGAACAGGATTTCTGTTAGGCGTGAAGCATGAAAAGACTGTGCAGAGGTTGGATACTGATTTCCTGAAAAAAAGAAATGAACTTTTGCAGAATGAAAATCAAAAATATAGAGAAGATATCTATCTTCTAAAAATGCAGGCAGAGAGGGTAAATGATTTCGAAGAAAAGCTGAAAGATATTTTTGGTTTAAGTTCGGTAAAAAACGCTGATAAAGACAATAGTGGTTTGGGAGGTCCGGAAGAAACGAGTAAAGACAATGTGATTTATAATTTTTCCTTCTACGATAAGGGAGCAGAGAATCTTTACGACACATTGTTGGATAGAGAAAAGGTGTTTTCTGATATAACCAACTTTTTTGACAAGAGAAAGTTTTACAGAAGCTATCCGCCTTTTGTCTATTCGTTTCTCCCTGTACCGGGAAGAATCAGGTCACGCTATGGTACGAGAATCGACCCTATAACAGGAAAAATTTCATTTCACAAGGGCGTTGACCTCTCTTCTCCATATTGGACTCCTGTCAGGGCAATTGCTGATGGAAAGGTTCTCTTTGCCGGCTATGACTATTCTGGTTACGGAAGAAAGGTAATAATAGACCATGGAATGGGATTTGAATCTCTCTATGCCCACAATGTCAAAATAGCTGTGAAAAAGGGAGATATTGTGGAAAAGGGAGAAACAATTGCCTATGTCGGTTCAAGTGGAAGAACAACAGGACCACATCTTCATTTTGAGTTGAGATATAATAACAGGACGGTGAATCCTCTCTTATATTATTACAAGAACAGAGGATGATTCAATACTTTA
>RFHX01000038.1 GCA_003695725.1 Candidatus Schekmanbacteria bacterium | reverse complement strand
GTTGATAACGCCCATAGCAATGGAGAAGGAGCTTCGTTTTGCAATAAGAGAAGGTGGAAGAACCGTAGGCGCAGGTGTAGTCAGCGAAATTATAAAATAGTAAATAGGGACAGAGCGAGAAAAGGTAGATATGGAACAGCGAATAAGAATAAGGTTGAAGGCGTACGACCATAAACTTCTTGATAAGTCTGCTGAAGAGATCGTGAACACAGCGGTGCGGACAGGTGCAAAAGTTGCTGGTCCTATACCTCTGCCAACGAGGATTTCAAGGTATACGGTGTTGCGTTCGCCTCATGTAAATAAGAAATCGAGAGAGCAATTTGAAATTAGAACGCACAAAAGGTTGTTGGATATTTTAGAACCAACGCCTCAGACTGTAGATGAACTTATGAAATTAACTCTTTCAGCAGGTGTTAATGTTGAGATAAAGCTTCCAAAGCCGGGAAGTTAATATATATAGTTTATGGGAAAACAAAGATGAAGGCAATAATAGGTAAAAAAATAGGAATGACGCAGGTTTTTAGCAAAGAGGGGGAAGTAATCCCTGTAACTGCAGTTTCTGCAGGTCCTTGTACAGTTGTTCAGATTAAGACTTTAGAAACGGATGGCTATAACAGTATCCAGTTAGGGTTTGGAGAGAAGATAAAAAAACCTAAAAAACCTATTGAGGGCCATTTCAAGAAATACAATTCAGAACCTATGAGAGTTCTTAGAGAGGTAAGAATTGAAAACATCAATGATTATTCATCAGGTCAGCAAATTAAGGCAGATATTTTTAAAGAAGGTGAGCGTGTTGATGTAGTAGGAACATCCAAGGGGAAGGGCTTTGCAGGTGTTGTTAAGAGACATAATTTTAGCGGTGGACCTGCAACACATGGTTCAAGATTTCATAGGGCTGTTGGTTCAATAGGATGTAAGAAACCGGCAAGGACAGTTAAAGGAAGAAAGATGCCGGGGCATATGGGCAATAGAAGGGTAACTGTGCAGGGATTATCTATTCAGTCGGTTATACCGGAGAAGAATCTTATTCTGATAAAAGGTGCAGTACCGGGACCAAAAGGTGGAATAATACTTATTAAAGAGTCTATTAAACATTGATTGGATAACGAGTTATGATCAAAATTGTTAACAACAAAAATGAAGAAATAGGAAAGGTTGAGTTGCCCCTTTCAGATAAGGATAGCCGAAATGAAAAAGCATTGAAGCTCATTCAGCAAAGTGTAGTAAGCAAGCTCGCAGGTGAAAGAAGCGGCACTGCTTATGCAAAACCAAGAGGAGCTGTTGCTTATAGTACAAAGAAGCTATACAGGCAAAAAGGGACAGGAAGGGCTCGTGCCGGGTCCAGGAGGTCTCCTGTCAGAATCGGAGGGGGTACGATTTTTGGACCTCTTCCAAGAGATTATTCATTTACGATACCGAAAAAAATGCGTAAATCTGCATTGAGGAATGCATTTAAAATCAAAATTGAAGAAGAAAATCTCATAGTTGTTGATAATTTTGGCTTGGAAGAAATCAAAACGAGAGAGATGAATGCAATTTTAAAAAGACTTGGAGTAAATCGTTCAGCATTACTGCTTTTGGCAGAGAGAGATGAAATTGTTGAGAAATCAGCACGCAATATAAGTGGTGTAAAGGTTATGAATTTAAAGCATCCTAACGCATATGATATTTTGCGCTATGAAAAGGTGATATTACTTCAAAAGGATGTTGACCTTCTCAAGGAGGTATTAAATTGCAGTTAAACAATTTTGAGATAATAAGGTATCCAATTTTAACGGAAAAAAGCAACCTTCAAAAGGATACACAAAATAAAGTTACATTTTTAGTTCACAGCAAAGCAAATAAGATTCAGATAAAAAGTGCTGTGGAAGCAATTTTCAATGTGTCTGTGGAAAAGGTCAATATCCAGTGCCGCAAAGGCAAAAGGAAAAGATTTGGACGGCATGAAGGAAAAAGGCCTGACACTAAAAAAGCTGTGGTGACATTGAAGGAAGGACATAAAATAGAAATTTTTGAAGGTGTATAACAAGAGGATTAGATAGATGCCAGTATTAAAATATAAACCGACATCACCGGGAAGAAGATTTCAGACAAGGCTCGTTATTCCTGAGCTGACTAAAAAAGAGCATGAAAAATCGCTTCTTCTCCCATTGAAAAAAACTGGTGGCCGCAACAACAATGGAAGAATTACAGCAAGGCATAGAGGTGGAGGCCATAAGAGAAAGTACAGAATCATCGATTTCAAAAGAGATAAGATAGGAATCAAAGCAAAGGTAACTTCTATAGAATATGATCCTAACAGGACAGCCTTGATAGCTCTGCTTTGTTATAGTGATGGTGAAAAAAGATATATTCTTTGTCCATCAGGGGTAAAGGTAGGCGATGTATTGTGCAGTGGTCCTGATGCAGAGATTCGTGATGGTAATGCAATGCAGTTGAAAAGAATACCAACTGGTTCCATTATTCATAATATTGAAATGAAGCCGGGAAAGGGAGGACAACTTGTTAGAAGTGCTGGTATGGGTGCCCAGCTTTTGGCAAAGGATGGTCCCTATGCTCAGATAAAAATGCCATCAGGTGAAATTAGAATGATTAGCAAAGAATGTATGGCAACGATAGGTCAAATTGGCAATGTTGAACAGGAAAATGTTTCGCTTGGAAAGGCAGGAAGAAACAGATGGTTAGGAAGAAGACCTCATGTCAGAGGTGTGGCAATGAATCCTGTTGACCATCCACATGGAGGAGGAGAGGGAAGGACATCGGGAGGCAGACATCCATGCACTCCATGGGGAGTTCCTACAAAGGGATATAAAACTGTTAAAAGCAAACAAAGCGATAAATATATTGTGAAGAGGAGGAAATAATAGATCTATGCCACGTTCAGTATCTAAAGGTCCTTTTGTAGATAAGCATTTATTGAAGAAAATAGAATCGCTGTCAGGAGCTCGAGGGGGCCAAAAAGTAATAAAAACATGGTCGAGAAGGAGTACTATTATACCCGAATTTGTTGGCTTTACTATTGCTGTGCATAATGGAAAAAAGTTTATTCCAGTTTATATAACTGAAAATATGGTTGGCCACAAACTCGGCGAATTTGCGCCAACAAGAACTTTTAGAGGCCATGCAGGAAAAAAGAGTGAAAAAGCGGCAAAGGTAGGAAAGAAATA
This sequence comes from Candidatus Schekmanbacteria bacterium, assembly GCA_003695725.1. NCBI lineage: Bacteria > Candidatus Schekmaniibacteriota > Candidatus Schekmanbacteria bacterium. The sequence goes on along the minus strand of RFHX01000038.1, from coordinate 15,480 downwards.
AATGGCTAAGAAAAAGAAAACAATAAGAGATGAAATAAATGCTGAAGTTAAAGCCCGTTTTGTGCGGGTAGCACCAAGAAAAGCTCGTCTTGTTGCTGATATGATAAGAGGCAAAATGGTTAATGATGCTTTCTCCATTTTGGAGTTTTCTCCTCAGAAATCAGCAGAAATTATCAAGAAGCTCATTAAGTCAGGGGTTGCCAATATAATGAATAATGCAGAGACGAAGAAAATAGATATTGACCCTGACAAACTCTATATTAAGGAAACCTTCGTAAATGAAGGTCCTGATATGAAACGTCTTAATCCACGAGCTTTTGGAAGAGCAGATATTGTCAGGAAAAGAAGCAGTCATATTACAGTTGTGCTTGGTGAAAAATAGCGTGGGAGGATAAAGTTTGGGCCAGAAAGTTCATCCATTGGGATTTAGGTTGGGAATAACAAAAGATTGGGATTCCCGTTGGTATGCTGATAAGGATTATGCAAAAAATGTGCATAATGACCTTATGATTAGAAGTTTTATCAAGAAACGGCTTGAAAGAGCCGGTGTTTCCAAGATAGAGCTTGAAAGAGCATCGAATAATCTTAAGGTCGATATCTATTCGGCAAGGCCCGGAATTGTCATAGGAAGAAAAGGTCAAGAAGTTGACAAGCTGAAGAATGACCTTAGGCGGTTAACAGGAAAGATTGTTACAGTTAATATTCATGAAATTAAGAAAGCTGAAATAGATGCCCAATTAGTTGCTGAAAATATTGCTATGCAGATATTGAGAAGAGTTTCGTATAGGCGCGCAATGAAAAGAAGTATTACCTCAGCGCTTCGTTATGGTGCGCAAGGAATTAAAATAAGTTGTGCAGGGCGTCTTGGCGGAGCAGAAATTGCTAGAACGGAATGGTTTAGAGAAGGACGAGTTCCCCTGCATACTTTGAAAGCGGATATCGATTATGGTTTTGCAGAGGCAAAAGCATCTTACGGAGTTATAGGGATTAAGGTTTGGATTTATAAGGGTGATATTGTTACCAAAAAGGAATCGGTAGAGAAGGAAAGCAAACAATAGATGGATAAACTGCATCAGGTGGAGATAGAAGAAAATGTTAATGCCAAAGAAAACAAAGTATAGAAAGCAGCAAAAAGGAAGAATTAAAGGTAAGGCTTCAAGAGGATGCAATCTCAATTTTGGAGAATTTGGGCTTAAAGCCTTGGAAAAGGGAAAGATTACAGCAAGACAAATTGAAGCAAGCAGAATAGCAATAACGAGAACTGTAAAAAGAGGCGGTAAGATTTGGATAAGGATTTTTCCTGATAAACCAATGTCTAAGAAACCAGCAGAAACAAGGATGGGAAAAGGAAAAGGAGCTCCAGAATTTTGGGTTGCTCCAGTAAAAGCAGGAAGAATCCTATTTGAGATGAGCGGAGTTAATGAAGCTATTGCTCTTAAAGCATTGACTCTTGCTTCCCACAAACTGCCTATAAAAACAAAAGTGGTTTCCAGAGGATAATTCTCTTTGGAGTATTAAAGATGAAAGCAAAAGAATTAAGAGAACTTACAGACGAAGAATTAAAAAGGAAAGAAACCGACCTAAGAGAGGAGATTTTTAATCTTCGTTTCAGAAATAGTTCGGGTCAGGTAGAGTCTCCTTCAAAAATAAGGGCCGCAAAGAAGGATTTGGCGAGAGTGTTAACTATTTTAAGAGAAAGACAATTAAATAAAAAGAAGGAATTAAACTGAGCATAGGAAATGGGTAAAAGAAAAGAGATTATAGGTACAGTTGTTAGCAACAGAATGGATAAAACTGTGGTTGTCGTTGTTGATAGATTAGTAAGGCATCCAAAGTATCATAAAATTTATAGAAAAAGGTCAAAATATAAAGCACATGATGAAAAAAATGAGTGCAAAGTTGGAGATCGCGTGCGGCTGATTGAAACAAGGCCTTTGAGCAAAGAAAAACGCACTGTTGTAAAGGAAATTATCGAAAGGGCTGAAGGTTAGTTAAGTTAACTTTTCAATTACGCAAGAGAGTTGGGGAATGATTCAAAGGGAAAGCAAATTAAATGTAGCTGATAATTCAGGAGCTAAGAAAATACAGTGTATTTGCGTCCTTGGCGGGACTCGACGCAGATATGCAAGGATAGGTGATGTTATTAGAGCTTCAGTAAAGGAAGCGATTCCCAATGGTGCTGTCAAAAAAGGGGATGTAGTTTTTGCTGTTGTTGTAAGATGTAAAAAAGAGCTTGGAAGAGATGATGGTAGTTATATACGCTTCGACGATAATGCGGCTGTAATCATCAATGCTCAGAAAGAACCTATAGGAACAAGAATTTTTGGACCAGTGGCAAGGGAATTGAGACGCAAAAAATTTATGAAAATAATTTCGCTTGCGCCTGAAGTTTTGTAGATAAGGGAATATGCAATGGAAAAAGTGAAAAGATTGTTAAAAAAGAATGACATAGTTCAAGTTATAGCCGGCAAGGATAAGGGTAAGAGAGGAAAGATTATTTCTTTGGTCAAAAAGAAAGGAAGGGTTATTGTTGAAGGTGTGAACATAATGAAGCGCCATACCCGTCCAAGCCAGGCACATTCGCAAGGCGGTATAATTGAAAAGGAAATGCCTATTAGCTGGTCGAATGTGATGATTTATTGCGATAAATGTGCAAAGCCGGTAAGAGTTGGAAAAAAAGTATTGTCTGATGGTTCAAAAATTCGTTATTGCAAGAAATGCGGCGAAAGCATTGAGGGGAAGTAAATGGCAAGGTTAAAGGAGTTATATAGAAAAGAAATTATAAACAAGCTGATGGAAGAGGGCGGTTATAAAAATGTTATGGAAGTCCCAAAAATGGAAAAAATTGTCCTCAACATCGGTGTTGGTGAAGCTATACAAAATTCAAAGGCGCTTGAATCTGCAATGAATGATTTGGCGGCTATAAGTGGACAGAAACCATCAATAAGAAGAGCCAAAAAGTCCATCTCTAATTTCAAATTGAGAAGCAAGATGGCAATTGGATGCAAAGTGACGCTTCGAGGCGACAGGATGTATGAGTTTTTCGATAGGTTGGTGAATGCAGCAATTCCAAGAATTAGAGATTTTCGAGGTGTATCTGGTAAAGCTTTCGACGGAAGAGGAAACTATACTCTTGGCATAAGGGAGCAAATAATTTTTCCTGAAATTGTCTATGATAAGATTGATAAACTCAGAGGGCTTAATATAACTATAGTAACTACTGCAAAAACGGATAAAGAGGCAAAGCTTCTATTGAAGCATCTTGGAATGCCTTTTAGAAATTGAATGAGAGCAAAATATGGCAAAGAAATCACTGATAAGCAAGGCAAAGAGGAAACCTAAATTTAAAGTAAGGGCATATAATCGCTGCAAAATTTGCGGTAGGCCCAGAGCGTATATGAGAAAGTTTGAAATGTGCCGTATATGTTTTCGTAAACTGGCGCATGAAGGCCAATTGCCAGGCCTTATGAAGGCAAGTTGGTAGTTTTTTAAAATTATACAATCAGGAGATTTATTCAGAAATGATGACAGACCGTATTGCTGATTTATTGACAAGAATACGCAATGGAATTAGAGCGAAACACGAAGAGGTTATAATTCCTTCTTCAAAAATGAAACTTTCAATAGTAAAGATTTTGAAGGAAGAAGGTTATATAAAAGATTATTCGGAAGAAAAAGATGAAAGAGGACATCCATGCATCAAGGTAGTTTTGAAGTATGATTCTGAAGGCAATTCAGTAATATCCGGTTTGAAACGCCTGAGCAAACCGGGAAGGCGTCTTTATGAGAAAGCTGCAAGTCTTCCAAAATCTCTTGGCGGATATGGTATTGTTTTAGTATCTACATCGAAGGGGATAATGACGGATAAGAAATGCAGGGAAGAGAATCTTGGCGGAGAGATTCTTTGTGAAATATGGTAGGAGGATTTTTTCTTTATGTCTCGTATAGGTAAAAAACCCATACTTTTTGAAGAAGGGGTTTCAGTTGAGGTAAAAAATCGTGAAGTCCACGTAAAGGGGCCATTGGGAAAGTCACATATAAGAATTCCTGAGGGTATATCTGTCAAAGTGGAAGCAGGACAAATTTTGGTCAATATCGAGGATGAGAGCATAGATAAGATGAAGGCAAAGCAGGGGCTTGTAAGAAGTCTTGTGAATAATATGGTTATTGGAGTAACTAAGGGATTTCAGAAAAAGCTTCAGATCGTAGGTGTTGGCTATAAGTCGCAAGTTCAGGGTAAGGAACTGGTATTGAATATAGGTTTTTCACATCCCGTGAATTACAAGATCCCTGAAGGAATCAAGATAGAGGTGGATAAGCAAACAGAGATTACAGTGAGCGGTATTGATAAACAGGCGGTGGGACAAACGGCCGCTGAAATAAGAGGTTTTTATCCTCCTGAGCCCTACAAGGGGAAGGGTATAAGATATGCAGATGAATATGTGAGAACAAAGGTTGGGAAAACAGGAGCATAAGATATTTGGAGGTCAACGACATTGATTTTTGATAGAAATAAAGCAAGAAAGATTAGACATCTAAAAATAAGAAAAAGGGTTATAGGTACTCCTGAAAGACCAAGACTTACGGTTTTCAAGAGTGCAAGGAATATTTATGCACAGATAATTGACGATACAACGGGTTCAACTTTGGTTTCATGCAGTACTTTGGAAAAGGGCATTAGAGAAAAAAGGGGGAATTCAGCGAACAAAGAATGCGCTAAAATTGTTGGTGAAACAATAGCTAAGAAAGCGCTTGAGAAAAATATTTCGTCGGTAGTATTTGATAGAAGCGGATATCGTTATCATGGGAAAGTGAAAATTCTTGCAGATGCTGCAAGAGAAGCGGGTCTTAAGTTTTAGAAAAGTGGAGGTTATATTTGAAAGACTTAAATGTTGATGAACTGAAACTGACAGACAAAGTTGTCAGAATCAATAGGGTTTCAAAGGTTGTAAAAGGAGGAAAGAGATTTAGTTTTTCTTCACTCGTTGTTGTTGGAGATGGAGAAGGCCATGTCGGTTATGGCATGGGAAAAGCCAATGAAGTGCCTGAATCGATAAGAAAAGCTGCAGAAAGAGCGAAGAAAAACCTTTATAAAATTCCACTTGTCAACGGCACGATACCTTATCAGGTAATAGGGACATATAGAAGCAGTAAAGTATTGTTAAAACCTGCAGCAAAAGGGACAGGAGTTATAGCAGGAGGCGGAGTAAGAGCTGTATTGGAAATTCTTGGCGTGACGGATATTCTTACAAAATCTCTTGGTTCTGCCAATGCTCACAATACAGTAAAAGCAACTTTTGATGCTTTGTTAAAGTTGAAACCTCCAGAGAAGATAGCTCAACTGAGAGATAAAGAATTAGATGAAATAATTTAATAAGATATAAAAACGGCGAATATGGGAAAATTAAAAATTACGCTTAAAAAAAGCATTATAGGCTCCAGTAAGAAACAAAGGGCAATTGTGAAAGGTCTTGGACTGCGCCGAACCAACCATTCGGTAGTAAGGGATGACAACCCTATGATTCGTGGAATGGTTAAAAAAATTCCACATTTGTTGTCCATTGAAGAGATAGATTGAAAATTGAATAACTCAGGGAGAGTCTGTTAAAAATGGTGCTATCAAATTTACCGTCGGCAACAAGGTCGAAAAAGCGCAAAAGAGTAGGAAGAGGACCAGGTTCAGGGCATGGCAAAACATCGTGCCGAGGTCATAAGGGACAGAAATCGCGTTCAGGAAGCAAGAGAAGAGTCTGGTTTGAAGGCGGGCAGATGCCTCTTCAAAGAAGAGTACCGAAGAGAGGGTTTACAAATATCTTTGCAAGAAAACCGGCAATAATAAATCTTTCAGAGTTGGATAAAATTGAAGAGACTACAGAAATAACGCCAGAACTTTTATATAAAAAAGGGAAGGTGAAAAAGTTGGCAAATGGCATAAAAGTACTTGGTGATGGTGAACTGACAAAAGCTTTAAAAATATCTGCCCATTTTTTTAGTAAAAAAGCCCTCGAAAAGATAAAAAATGCCGGCGGAGAAGCAATAATTCTTAAATAGATTGTCTCGTGATTGAAACATTTCAGAACATATTTAAAGTTCCTGAACTGAAGAAGAGGATTTTTTTTACTTTTGCTCTTCTTGCAGTATATAGGATTGGTGCGCATATTCCCGTTCCCGGTATAGATGCACAGGCGCTTGCAGATTTTTTTAGCGCAAATCAAGGCAGTATACTTGGCTTTTTTGATATGTTTTCAGGCGGGGCATTAAGGCGACTAACAATATTTGCTTTGGGTATAATGCCTTATATTAGCGCATCGATTATTCTTCAGCTTCTCACAGTAGTAATTCCTGCCCTTGAAAAGCTTTCAAAGGAAGGAGAGACAGGAAGAAAAAAGATAACACAATATACGCGTTATGGAACTGTTATTTTAAGTATGATTCAGGGCCTTGGAATAAGCTATGGCCTTGAGCAGATGAAAAGTCCTGTAAGCGGCGCTCCACTGATTATTGAACCGGGATGGTCTTTTCGCCTTCTATCAATGCTTACGCTTACAGCAGGTACTGCATTTATTATGTGGCTTGGCGAACAGATTACAGAAAAGGGCATAGGAAATGGAATATCTCTCATAATTTTTGCAGGAATCGTTGTGAGAATGCCTTCTGCTATAACGAATTCGATTCAGGCAGTAAATCGCGGCGATTTGAACGCAATATTTATGACTATTGTTCTGGTTTTTGTGGTTGTTATAACAGGCGTCATTATTTTTGTTGAGAAGGGACAAAGAAGAATTCCTGTCCAGTATGCAAAAAGGGTAGTAGGAAGAAAGGTGTATGGTGGACAAAGTACGCATATTCCACTGAAAGTAAATACAGCAGGGGTTATTCCTATCATTTTTGCATCATCGATTTTGATGTTCCCGGCAACAATTGCTGGTTTTTACAAAAATCAATTTACTCAAATGATAACAGAATTACTTTCTCCCGGTTCTCTTCTTTATGAAACTATTTATGTAATAATGATAATATTCTTCTGCTACTTTTATACGGCCATAATTTTCAATCCTGTTGATTTAGCTGACAATATGAAAAAATATGGAGGATTTATTCCCGGTATCAGGCCTGGCAAAAGAACATCTGATTATATAGACAGGGTGTTGATGAGAATTACTTTTGGCGGTGCTCTTTATCTTTCTGCCGTTTCAGTTCTTCCTAATCTTTTGATTGTTTATGGCCATGTGCCTTTCTATTTTGGAGGCACTGCTCTTTTAATCGTTGTTGGTGTTGCCCTTGATACGATATCGCAGATAGAATCACATTTGATGACTCGAAACTATGAAGGTTTCCTTAAGAAAGGGAAATTCAAAGGAAGGAGATAATAAGAAAGATGATTAATCTTATATTTCTTGGTCCTCCTGGTGTTGGCAAAGGGACACAGGCGAAGATGGTTTCTGATAGATATTCGATACCTCAAATTTCGACAGGAGATATGCTGCGTGCTGCTGTCAAAGAAGGTACAGACTTAGGGAAAGAAGCGAAAACATATATGGATGCAGGGGAATTGGTCCCTGACAGAATAGTTATAGGACTTATTGCCGAAAAGATTGAAAGCGGAGATTGTGTGAACGGTTTTATTCTTGATGGTTTCCCACGAACAATAGCTCAAGCAGAAGAGCTTGACAGGATATTGAACGAAAAAAAGATTGAATTGACGAAAGTTGTTTCTGTATCTGCGCCAGACGAAGAACTAATAAAGCGGCTTTCAGGAAGACGAACATGTTCATCATGCGGTGAAGTCTTTCATCTTGTCTTTAATCCGCCTACGAATGATGGAAAATGTGATAAGTGTGGAGGAGACCTTTTTCAAAGGGACGATGATAAAGAAGAAACAATTCGTGAAAGACTCCGTGTGTATAAGGAACAAACTGAACCACTGATAAATTATTATAAATCTAAGGGTCTGCTTGCGGATATTGACGGTGCACAAAATATAGATGCTGTTTTTGATAATATATGCAGTCTAATAGGACCTAAAGGATGATTGTCCTAAAAACTGATGATGAACTTAAAATACTTGAGAAAGTCAACGGCATAGTAGCAAAGATATTGAGGGAATTAGAAAAAAAGATTGTCCCGGGTATAACAACGAGAGAATTGGATAAATTTGCTGAGGAAATGATAAGAGATGAAGATTGTATTCCAGCTTTTAAAGGATATAGAGGATATCCAGCGACATTGTGCGTTTCTGTAAATGAGGAGATAGTTCACGGCATTCCTTCAGATAAAAGATTGAAGGAAGGTGATATTGTCAGTATAGATATTGGAGCAAAATATAAAGGTTTTTATGGCGATGCAGCAGCAACATTTCCTGTTGGGGATGTGAGCGAAAGAGCAATGAGACTTATTGAGGCCACAAAGGGTGCATTGGAAGCGGGCATTGCGAAGGCGCAGGAAGGAAACAGGTTGGGAGATGTTTCAAGTGCTATTCAAAACTATGCTGAAAGTAGAGGTTTTTCAGTTGTTAGATATTTTGTTGGACATGGAATTGGAAGAGAATTGCACGAAGAACCTCAGATACCAAATTTTGGAGAAGCAGGCAAAGGAGTGAGGTTAAAAAATGGGATGGTACTTGCTATAGAGCCAATGGTAAATGAAGGGAGTTATGATGTAAAAATATTAAACGATGGCTGGACAGCTGTGACAAAAGATGGTAAACTATCTGCCCATTTTGAACATACAATTGCTATTAGTAACGGGAGAGCCAAAATATTAACAAAATAGTAGAGGTTTGATTGTAGAGAGTAAGTTATGCCTAAAGAAGAGCCCATAGAGGTGGTAGCAACCATTGTGGAAACATTGCCGAATGCAATGTTTAGGGCTGAACTTGATAATGGCCATAAGATACTTGCTCATGTATCAGGTAAAATGAGAATGAATTTTATAAAGATATTGCCCGGTGATAAGGTTACAGTGCAGTTGTCGCCTTATGACCTTTCAAGGGGTAGAATTATTTATAGGCATAAAAAGAAGGAGCGGACGAAAGATGAAAGTTAGAGCATCTGTCAAAAAGATTTGTGATAAGTGCAAAATAATTAAGAGAAAAGGTGTTGTGAGGGTAATTTGCGTTAATCCCAAACACAAGCAACGGCAAGGATAAGGACTATAGGAGGATTATGAGTGGCAAGAATTGGTGGTGTTGATTTACCGAAGAATAAGAATATATTTATTGCTCTAACATATATATATGGCATAGGCAAGTCGCAGTCTCAAAGGGTAGTCAATGCAGTTGGAGTTGATCCCTTTAAGAAAGTCAAAGACTTAACGGATCAGGAAGTAAATGATATTAGAAAATTCATCGAGAAAGAAATCAAGATTGAGGGTGATCTGAGAAAAGAGGTTTCTTTGAGCATTAAAAGGTTAATGGATATTGGTTGTTATCGAGGACTGAGACACCGCAGAGGATTGCCTGTAAGAGGTCAGAGGACTCATACAAACGCGCGCACGAGAAAAGGGCCAAGAAAGGGTGGAGTTGTCAAGAAAAAGAGTGCGAAATAATATTTTTTTGGAGTGATTTTTAATGGCAAAAGACAAAAAAAGCAGAAAGAAAAAGGAAAAAAGAATTGTCAAGAATGGAATAGCTCATATCCAGTCAACATTTAATAATACAATCATATCGATTACTGATATGGAAGGCAATGTATTGACATGGGCAAGCGCAGGAGGACAAGGATTCAAGGGTTCAAGGAAAAGTACACCATTTGCCGCAACATTGGCTTCCGAAGCTGCGGCAAAGAAGGCATTGGAATTTGGAATGAAACAGGTAGAAGTCTATGTTAAAGGGCCTGGCGCCGGCCGTGAGGCAGCGATTCGGGCTTTACAATCTGCTGGATTGAATGTAAGCGTAATTAAAGATGTGACACCGATACCACATAACGGTTGCAGACCAAGAAAAAGACGCAGAGTTTAGAAAGGAGGATTGATTTTGGCAAGATATCGTGGCCCTGTATGCAGATTATGCAGAAGAGAAGGGTTGAAACTTTTTCTGAAAGGCGAAAAGTGTTTTACTTCGTGTGTTTTTGAAAAAAGAGGATTCCCTCCGGGACAAAGGTCGAGATTTGCAAGACCAAAATATTCCGACTATGGAATTCAGTTGAGAGAAAAGCAAAAAGTAAAAAGTATTTACGGGGTTCTTGAGAGACAATTTAGGAATTACTTTTATATGGCTGAAAGGCAGAAGGGAATCACAGGAGAAAATCTTCTTATCCTCCTTGAAAGACGACTGGATAATGTTGTTCACAGAATGAAATTTGCTGATTCGCTTCCTCAGGCAAGACAGCTTGTTACGCATGGTCATTTTTTGGTGAATAAGAAAAAGGTGAATATTCCATCTTATCTCGTAAAAGCAGGAGATACCATAGAGGTTAGAGAGAAGAGTAGGAATCTTGCCATTTTCAATAGAGAGGGGAAAAAATCGAATCAAGAAGCCATTCCTGCATGGCTCGAGGTTGATAGGGAAAATCTGAAAGGAAAGGTTTTGAGTCTTCCTCGCAGAGAATATATAACAATTCCTATTCAGGAACAACTAATTGTTGAATTGTATTCAAAGTGACAAATCAAATACTTTGAGGAGTAATACGAATGAAAATTCAAGGTTTTCACAGGCCTAAAAGGTTGGAGTGTGAAACAGAAACTCAGACAGAAACATTTGGAAGATTTATAGCTGAGCCCTTTGAAAGAGGCTTTGGAACAACGATTGGCAACTCTCTTCGGAGAATACTCTTATCTTCTATACCGGGTGCTGCTGTCACGAAGGTAAAGATTGAAGGCGTCAATATGAAGTTTTCTACTTTGCCCGGTGTAGTTGAAGATGTAACAGATATAATTCTCAATTTAAAGCAGTTGAGAGTGCGACTTGATTCTGATGATCCGAAAACAGTTTATATCAAGGCAAAGGGTGAAGGAGAAGTTAAAGCTTCGGATATAGAGCATGATAATTCCGTTGAAATTATGAATCCTGACCTTCATATTGCTACATTGGATTCTGATGGAGAATTGAATATGGAAATAGAGATTGCAAGGGGCTTTGGGTATGTCCCTGCAGAAAAACATGAAAATGAGGACCTCCCCATAGGAGTTATTCCTGTAGATTCCATATTCTCGCCAGTTAAGAAAGTTTACTATACTGTTGAAAATGCCCGCGTTGGGCAGGATACGGATTATGACAAGCTCATAATGGAGATAACAACTGATGGAAGTGTAAAGCCGGAAGACGCACTAGCTCAAGCGGCTAAGATTTTGAAGGATTATATGTCTGTTTTCATTAATTTTGAAGAGGAAGAGGAATTTATCGTAGAAGAGGAAGAAGAGAAAAAAGAAGACGAAGAGAAACAAAAGATGATTGCAAATCTTTGCCGCAGTGTTGATGAATTGGAATTGTCGGTTAGGTCACAGAATTGCCTTAAGAATGCCAATATAAAGACAATAGGCGAGCTAGTCCAGAAGACAGAACAAGAAATGCTGAAAACCAAAAATTTTGGGCGAAAATCTTTGAATGAAATTAAACAAATTCTTGCTCAAATGAATCTGTCATTTGGGATGAAGTTAGATGAATGGCCTATAGAACAACCTGTCAATACGAGTGATTCTGAAATTGATGAAGAGGACATTTTTTAAGGGAGTATGCAGTTATGAATCATCTTAAAGGTAATCGCAAATTAGGAAGGACGACAAGTCATAGAATAGCAATGCTTAGAAATATGGCTACATCCCTTTTTATCCATGAAAAGATTGAAACAACGCTTCCGAAAGCGAAAGAATTAAGAAAAGTTGCTGAAAAGGTTATAACGCTTTCAAAGAAAGAATCTGTGCATGCTAGAAGAGTTGCAGCCAAGTGGTTGAGGGATAAAAAAACTTTGAAAAAGGTTTTTGATGAAATTGGTCCTCGCTATGCTTCAAGAAATGGGGGCTATACAAGGATTATACGCACGAGAAGACGCCCCGGGGATGGTGCTGAAATGGCTATTATAGAGCTTGTCGAGTGAAGCCGAAACTTCTTCTGTGCCTGATTTTTCCAATTTACTGTTGTTCTTAAAAATGAAGTTTTCAGCAGTGCAGTACCATATTAGTTTGCATAATTCTAAAAAGAAAGTCTTTGCATAGAGTCTTTTTTTCCACCATTGTGATGGGTCAAATTTGATATTTTTTGTACCTACAACAAGAATTTCAATATCTTTAGAATCAAGAAGATGCCTGAATGTAAAGGCAGTCCTTCTTGTATGAAAATCGCTTGTGACGATTAAAATCTTTTTTAGTTTTCTTCTCCTGCAGAATCTTAATATTTGATATGCTTCCGAAATGGTCGAATCTGCTTCTGATTTAAGAGTTATGATTCTTTCTTTAGGAATATTTTCAAGTCTTGCCTGCTTTTTCATTATTTCTGTTGCGTAGGTATTCCATCCAATTTTGCTGCCGCTTAAAATTAACAGTGGCGCATATCCTTTTTTAAATAATTCCACTCCTTTTTTGACTCTGCTTCCTGCTGCATCATCACCTGACATTACAACAATTGCGGAGGATTTTTCAGGATTTTCTTCTGATATTAAAATGTAGGAGAGCGCTCCCAAAATTTGAGGATGGAATTGATAGCATAACAGCACTATTACAATAATGAATATTCTTTTGATTAGCTTGAACATTTAATCATTATTTCCTTTATTCATTTCTTTTAATTTTTTCTTCCAATAGGAAATCCGTTCGGCAATAGTTTTTTCAAATCCCCGATTTGAGGGTATATAGAAATTTTCACCTTCCAGTTCCTCAGGAATATATTTTTGATTGACTATAGCATTTTTATAATTATGAGGATATTTATATCCGCTGCCATATCCTTCTTTTCTCATAATATCCGTTACAGGATTTCTTAGATGAAGGGGGACGGGAAGATAGCCTTTTTCTTTAACTTTTTCCTTTGCTGAAAGATATGCTTTATATGTGGCGTTGCTTTTAGGAGCAGTAGCCAAATAAATTGCCGCTTGAGCCAAAGCAAGGTCTCCTTCTGGCATACCAATGAATTCTACAGCTGATTTGGAATTTAGAGCAACGGTCAATGCTTGAGGATCTGCATTGCCGATGTCTTCACTTGCAAATCTAACCATTCTTCGTGCTATATAAAGAGGGTCTTCTCCTGCCTCGAGCATTCTTGCAAGCCAATACAGTGAGGCGTTGACATCACTTCCTCTGAGACTTTTATGAAATGCAGAAATGAGATTATAATGCTCTTCGCCATCTTTGTCATATACTATGGATTTGCTTTGCAGGACTTCTTTGATCAGTGCCTGTGAAATTATTCGCTTGCCATCTTTGTCGGGTTTTTCCGACAATGCAGCTGCTTCAAGTGTATTTAGAGCCATTCTTGCATCTCCATTCGATAATGATGCAATATAGGACAGAGTGTTGTCATCGATTTGGAGATTTAACTTTGCAATTCCCTTTTCACTGTCATTGATAGCTTTTTTCAAGATTTCCAAAATTTCGCTCTTTGAAAGAGGTTTAAGAGTATATATACGCATTCGTGAAAGCAGAGGAGCAATGACTTCAAATGAGGGATTTTCAGTGGTAGCGCCGATTAAAGTTATAATTCCTTTTTCTACATAAGGCAGAAAGGCATCCTGTTGAGCTTTATTGAAGCGATGTATTTCATCTATGAATATGACTGTTTTTTTCCCTTTGCTTTCAAGCAGATATTTGGCTTTTTTTATTACTTCCTTGATTTCTTTTATCCCGGATGTAACAGCACTGTATTCAACGAATAATGAATCAGTCCTTTTGCAAATGATTTTAGCAAGTGTAGTTTTACCTGATCCCGGCGGTCCCCATAGAATTATCGAACCAACGGAATTTTCGTTGATTGCTTTGCGAAGAATATTATTTTCACCAAGAAGGTGCTTTTGTCCCACAAATTCATCAAGGTCAACAGGTCGCATTCTTTCCGCCAATGGAGCTTTGCCCTTTACTTTTTTTTCTAAATTTGCTTCTTCAAAAAGTTCAGGTATATATTCTTTGTTAATAGGAAGATACCTCCTTAGCTTTTTTAATTACATAAATAATATAAAACATCATTTGAAAAAAAAGAAGTTTTAAAGAAAGGAAAGATAAATTGAATGAAAATGTTGGAATATCGTCAGTTTGGGCTTCATCGGAATTGGGAAGCGGCAATGAACTGTTGAGAAAGCTTAAAGACACAGGGATAAGGGCTTATGAGCTTGAATATAGAATAACTTATAGTATTTTGAATGAAATAATACCTCATATAAAATCAGAAGAAATCACGATATTGAGCATTCACAATTTTTTCCCTACTCCGCTTATAAAAGGTATTCCAAGGCCAAGCGGAGACGCTTTTTTGCTTTCATCTAAAAATGAGTCAGAGAGAAGGAAAGCAGTAGATGAAACTTTAAGAACGCTTGAATATGCTGCACAGTTTAATGCTAAAGCTGTAGTCGTTCATCTTGGGCATATTGAAATGGAATCTTCCTTTGAGAAATTTAGAAGTTATTATGATGAAAAAAAAGTTGGTAGTAAAGTATGGAAAGATTTCTATGAAGAAATGAAAAGTGAAAGAGAAAAATTAAGTCCATATCATCTTGAAAGTGTTTTGAAAAGTTTAGAGGAAATTTTAGTTTGCCTTCCAGAGGGAGTGAAATTAGGAATAGAAAATAGGAATTATTTTCATCAGATACCTGATTTTAAGGAAATGAAAATTATATGCAATTCATTTGTTGATGAAAAAATTGGATATTGGCACGATTGCGGACATGCAAAAGTACAGGAAAATATGAAATGGTCCAAAACATCTGATTGGCTGAGAGAGTTTGGCGGGAGGTTAGTAGGTATCCATTTGCATGATTGTGAAGGTTATAGTGACCATCAGGCGCCTGGTGTGGGAGAGGTTGATTTTCGAGAGCTTTTACCTTTTCTTAAAAATGATATTTTGAAAATTCTTGAAATTAAACCGTCGGTATCCCTTGGAGAGTTGAAGGGAGGATTGGATTTTTTAAGACAAATTGGTATTCTATAATCGAATTTTTTGACCCTGATATTTTATAAGTTTTATTCGTTCTTTTTTTCTCTTTTGTGTTTTTCCCTTAGAAGGATGTAGGCTTTTTCAAGATTTCTTTTTACAGTTTCATTTGTTGGCTCAAGTTTGAGCGCCTTTTTTAGTTCTTCCACAGCTTCTTCTATCAAACCCTTTTCAGTCAATACTACAGCTAAGTCATTGTATGCGAGCGTATCCTTAGGAAGTTTTTCAATTGCCATTTTATATGCTTCTATAGCTTTGTCGAGTTCTCCTTTCTCATAGTAAATCTTGCCAATATTTTTGTATGCAAAAGCATATTTTTTTGGTGAATATTTGATTGCTAATTTATAATGTTCTATTGCTGTATCAGGGTCATTCAATTGAGATTCCATAATATAGGCAAGATTATAATG
>RFHX01000037.1 GCA_003695725.1 Candidatus Schekmanbacteria bacterium | reverse complement strand
TGCTTTAGAATTACTACTTTTCACGCATTATCTAAGAATCCAACTGCATTTTTCTTATTTTGCCGTAAGCATGCTGAGGGAAGATAGTAAAATAAAACTCCTTCTTCAGGCTTTGATTCTATCTTTGCCATTACTCAGTTTTGAAACAATGATTTTTTTATGGGTGAACAAATATTCATCTGTATCTCCATTATTATCTAAACCCATTTATGTTTATGTCATTTGTATAATTGTTCTAACAGTTACTTATCTTTTCTTTTATCTGAAAAGAATTGGTGATAACCTTTTTATAGTTTCATTATTGTCGGTGCTGATGATTATTTCGACTTCTTCTTCCATCTTTTTTGCGCTAAGGGTATCTGATAATTCCAAATATTATAGCGACCGTAATAAAAAAATTAGACACATCTTTTTAATCACTGCTGATGCTCTGCGCGCCGATGGGCTTTCATGTTACGGGAATAAAGAAATACAAACTCCAAATCTCGACAAATTGGCGCGAGATAGTGTCTTTTTCAAAAATGCCATATCACCTTCATCTTGGACGCTGCCTTCATTGACGTCTATCCAAACCGGCGTTTCTCCAACTGTGCACCAAACACTGAAATTGAACACAGGTCTTTCTGATAAATTTATGACTTTAGCTGAATACTTGAAAGAAGAAAAATACAAGACTGCTGCGATTGTTAGGAGTCCTTTTCTTAAACCTATTTATAATTTGCTGCAGGGATTTGATGATTATTACTATTTTCCAAGACCATTTCCTTCTTCCGTGGGACCAAGAATATTAAGAAAACTACCATTACTAAAATGGCATTTTGATATTTCAACGGATTATTCTACTTTTTTTGC
This sequence comes from Candidatus Schekmanbacteria bacterium, assembly GCA_003695725.1. Classification (NCBI taxonomy): domain Bacteria; phylum Candidatus Schekmaniibacteriota; species Candidatus Schekmanbacteria bacterium. The sequence continues at coordinate 11,406 of RFHX01000037.1, read as the reverse complement.
CAAGCAATGGATCGAAGCCAATAAGGATAAAAATTTTTTTCTATGGATTCATTATTTTGACCCTCACGCTCCCTATACACCGCCGGAAAAATATTTACCCGAAGAAAAACCAAATGCAAAAGACAGGATCAGTTATGACCGTGAAACTGCAGAAAAAATTCGCAACAAAAAATATATACCTTCTCCTATTCAGAAAAAATGGATAAAGCGCCTTTATGAAGGTGAGGTGCTTTATATTGATGATTACATTGGTCGTCTAATCAAATATCTCAAAGGAAGTGGTTTGTATGATTCATCATTGATTATCTTTTCAAGTGATCATGGAGAAGAATTTTGGGAACACGGTGGTGTTGAACATATGCATACATTATACAATGAATTGCTCTTTGTTCCTCTAATGATTAAACTTCCGAATTCCTCCGTCAAAGAAAATATAACAGTACCCATATCAACACAAAGAATTATGCCCACAATTCTCGATCTTTGCGGAATTAAGATAAACCAAGAGTGTTTAAGGGCAGAATCATTAGCTTCTTTATGGAAGGTTGGAGAAGAGGGATTGATACCGGAACCTATAATAAGCATTGATAATTTTAAAGAATCGGTAATATTCAATAATATCAAATACATCAAGTATCATAAACCCGAGAAGGAGGAGCTTTTCGATCTCCTTGACGATTCCAGAGAGACAAATTCCATTGTAGATAATGCACCTGATTATCTGGAGACGAGCCGAAAAGCGTTAAAAGCGCATTTTGAAATGTCAAAGGCCATTCGTTCTTGTTTAAAAATAAGACCTGAAAAGAAAATTAATATAGACACAGACACTTTGCAAAGTCTTAAAGCTTTAGGTTATGTAAACTGAATGATAAAATCCTTATAATGATTGAGGTCGCTACATAAAAGACCAATTAAGTAAAATACGATGGGAGACATAAATTTAGATAAAGTTGTAAAAGCAAAACTCTTTTGCGCGCTTATGTTTGAACGAGAAGAGGATAGACAGTATGCTGAGAATGAATTAACAAAAGAATTTGGTAAAATAGAGCTTTCAAGCAATATTTATAAATTCAACCACACTGATTATTATTGTGAAGAATTTGGTTGCAACCTAAAAAAAAAGCTCATAGTATTTGAAAAAACAGTGGAGCAGGAAATCCTTCCTGACATCAAAATCAAGACAAATGAAATAGAGGATTCTTATTTAACAGACAAAGGCAATAGAAGAGTCAATATCGACCCCGGTTTTATTCTGCCTTCCAAACTAATTTTGGCTTCAACAAAGAATTACAGCCATAGGATTTATCTTGGCAAAGGTATATATGCAGAAGTAACATTGATGTTTACAAAAAAAGGTGTTAAGTATCTGGAATGGACTTATCCTGATTATAGAAGCGAAGAATTGGCAGAATTTTTGATTGAAGTGAGACAAAATTATATTAAAAGTTTAAAAAAACAAGACAAATGAAAAATAATACAAAGTGGATTACTTATCCCCTCAATACACAGTTAGCCAAAAAACTCTCTGAAAGTCTTGGTATATCGAAAATTACAGCCCAAATCCTCATTAATCGAGGATGCGATACAGTACTGAAAGCTGAAAAATTTCTCTATGGCGGAAGTGAGCTTTTTTATCCTGCTCTCAAAATGAAAGATATGGGTCTTGCTTTGGAAAAGACAAAGGAAGCTTGCAGAAATAAAGAGAAAATTTTTCTATTTGGAGATTATGATGTCGATGGCACGAGTTCTGTTGTAATGCTTTTAAAAACATTGAAAGAAATTGGAGCTAAATGTGAATACTATATCCCAAGACGGTTGAAAGAGGGCTATGGATTGAATACAAATGCTGTCAAATACGCAGCACAAAAGGGCTTTAAAATGATAATCACAGCCGATTGCGGGATAAGCAACTGCAAGGAAATAGCTCTTGCAAGAGAGCTTGGTATGTCTGTAATAGTTCTTGACCATCATTTGCCATCAGGTGAATTGCCTGATGCCAATGCCATTGTTAATCCCAAACAGGAAGACTGTGAATATCCTTTTTCAGAACTTTCAGCTTCTGGAATTGTTTACAAATTCTGCACAGAACTTTTAGGCAGCGAAGTTTATAGTGAGCTGAAGGAAGAACTTCTTGCATTTGCTGCATTGGGGACAGTTGCCGATATAGCTCCTCTTCTTGACGAAAATAGATTGATTGTGAAAAAAGGATTAAAAAACCTGAACCTTACTTCCAATGCTGGTTTAAATGAATTACTGCAGAGAAAAGAGCTTCATTTCAAAAAGATAATGCCATGGCATATATCGTTCATTATAGCTCCTGTAATAAACGCAGAAGGACGAGTACATGAGTATAGCGATGATGTGCCTTTAGGATATTCTCAAGTTGTAGAACTTTTTACCTCAGGCAGCAATGGAAATTTACCGTCAAAAGTTTCAAGTATTTGTGCAGACAACGATATTCGACAGGATATTGAAAAAAGAATAATGAATGATGCGATGGAGATGGCGAAAGAGGAAATTGAAAAGGGTAATAATATTATAATACTTCATAATGATAATTGGCATCCGGGAGTAATTGGAATTGTTGCATCTAAACTTACGGAGGAATTTTTGAAACCTGTTGTCATAATAGGAGAAGGGGGTAGGGGGTCTGCAAGGTCTTCTGTCAATTTTGATATTTATTCTTCCATTGACAGGTGCGGCAAATACTTGGAATCATATGGGGGACACACTTTTGCCGCAGGTTTCAAAATGGACTATAGAAATTTAGACAATCTTAAAAATGCCCTTTGTGAGATTGCATCTAATTATGAAGTGGATTCTCCATTCCGTAAAAAAGAAGAAATTGATATGGATATTGATTTCGATGAAATGAATAAGGAACTTATAAATGAGTTTGATATGCTCGAACCCTTTGGTTATGGGAATCAGCAACCTGTTTTTATTACCAGAAATGTTACAGTAAAATATGAGCCGCGCATAGTGGGAGATAAACATTTAAAACTATTGCTTTCACAAAATGGATATACCTTACAGGCAATAGGTTTCAATATGGCTGAAAAAAAGGATATCTTGCCTGAAAATGAATATTTTTCCGTAATTTATACACCTCAAATCAATAACTGGAATAATGAAGAGCATATCCAATTGAAGCTCAAAGAGATAGTTATCGAGTAAACAAATTTCCCTTTCTCAATGATTTGAAAAATATTTTCTCTTGCATTGAAGACTCCCTTGTAGTATTCATAAAGAGCATAAATTTTTTTGTGTTCAAGAGAGTGGGAGAGTACCCGCTCTTTTCTTTTTTATGACATTGAATTTGCAATATATGGAATCTTCTGACATTGAAAGAGTACTGCTTCCAATTATAAAAAAGGAAGAGTTAGAATTAGTTGAAATCAAGATTGCGGGGAATATAAAACATCCTCTAATCAAGGTATTTTTAGACAAAGAGGGAGGGATAACGGTCAACGAATGTGCCGAAGTGAGCAGTCAACTCAATGCTGTTTTAAGTGTTGAATATGATGATATAGATTATAGATTAGAGGTATCATCGCCGGGGCTGGACAGGCCGTTGAAGGAGAAAAAGGATTTTATGCGCTGCAAAGGGAAGAATGTGTTACTAACATATCGCGAAAAAGATGGAAAGATTAGTAAAATTACAGGGAAAGTAGTTGATATAACTGAAAATTGTGTTAATATTAAAAATATAAATAATACCGTAATATCAGTATGTTATAATGATATTATTAAAGCAAATCTTGAAATAAGGTTTTAGGTGTATGAAAAATCAACTAATACATATCATTGACCAAATTGCTAAAGAGAAAGGCATCGACAGGGAAACTATGTTTTCTGCAATTGAAACCGCAATTATATCTGTCGTTAGAAAAAAATACCATGAAAACAGTAAATTAACGGTGAAATTTAATAGTGAGGAAGAAAATTTCAGCATTTATTCAATCAAAAAGGTTGTCAGCGATGATAAACTTACTGATCCCCATAGTGAAATTGGCCTTTCAGAGGCAAAAAAAGTTGATGAATCTATTGAAGAAAATGAAGAATTTTTGACAAAACTTGAAGATGTCGATTTGGGAAGAGTCAGTATTCAGACAGTCAAACAGGTTATTGCTCAAAAGATGAGGGAAGCGGAAAAGGATGTTGCCTATGAAGAATATTTGCAATTGAAAGGTTCAGTCATAGTAGGTACAGTATCTGCCATTGAAAAAGGAACAATAATAGTAGATCTTGGCAGGGCAGAAGGAAGATTGCCTTATAAAGAGCAGATACCCAAAGAGAAATATAGAAAGGGAGACAGAATAAAGGTTTATATCTGTGATGTTCAAAAAACTCAGAAAGAACTTCAGATTTTGCTGTCAAGAAGAAGGCCTGAATTTTTAGAACAGTTGTTTAGAGATGAAGTTCCTGAAATTGAAGACGGAATAATCAAAATTGTTTCATCATCGAGAGATCCCGGTTGGAGAGGAAAGATTGCAGTCAGCAGTAATGATAAAGACATTGACCCAGTGGGGGCTTGTGTAGGCGTAAGGGGTAGTAGAGTTCAAAGCGTTGTAAGGGAATTGAGCGGCGAAAGAATTGATATAGTACGCTGGTCACAGGATATCAAAGAATATATCAAGAATGCTCTTCTTCCAGCTCAATGTTTGTCTGTGAAGGTTGACGAGGAAAATAAAAGCGCTGTTGTAATTGTAGAGGACGAACAACTGTTTCTTGCAATAGGGAAGAAGGGACAAAATGTAAAACTTGCATCTGCGCTTACAGGATATAAAATAAATGTCTTTTCTAAAACAGAAGTTAAAGAAGGCATCAAAGCAGATGACACGAAGCAGGCAGCAGTAGAGTCAGTTGCTTCAATAAAAGGTATAAATAATGAGCTTGTTGAAGCTCTCGTGGAAGCAGGGTATTCTAATGTTGAGGAAATCGCAAAAGCAAAAGAGTCAGACCTTGCTGAAGTGAATGAAATGGGACTGGAAAGGGCAAGGCAGATTATTGAGTCAGCAAAGAAATCCCTTTAAAAAAAGAGGCGAATAGATAGATGGCGCAAGGAGAACGAATACATTCTTTAGCTAAAAAGCTTGGTATAAAAAGTGCTGAATTGATAGAAAAGCTCAATTCTGAAGGTATAAAGGTTACAAGCCATATGAATGTGCTGGATCCTGAGAAAGTTGAACTTGTTTTGAAGATGTATTCATCAAAAAAAGCAGGGAAGAAAGAACCGGCTAAAAGGGCTACAAAAGCAAAAGAAAAAAAGGCACCAAAATCAGCAAAAGATAAATCGACGGCAAGCGTAAAGAAGGAAGCTGCAGCCAAAGTCAGTAAAAAAGGGAAAAAAGAGAAAGAAGAAAAGAAACCTTCAAAGAAAGCTGAATTGACTGTCGTCGAACCTGCTATAGAAAAGAAGAAAGAAAAAATTGAGAAAAAGGGATCAGAGAGTACTTCAGTTGAAAAAGCTGTAAAAACCGAAGAAGCCATAAAGGAGACACCAACTCCTTCAAAGGAAGCTGAAAAACCCCAATTAACGCTTGTAGAAGATAAAAGCGCAGTTGAAAAAGAGGAAGAAGCGCCCAAAGAAAAAGTAATAGAGATCAATGAGGGTGCGACTGTAAAAGAGGTCGCCGAAAAGATGAATGTTCCAGTTAAAGAGTTGATGGGGAAGCTTATAGGCTTAGGAGTTATGGCAAATATAAATCAGTCTCTTGATTCGGATACCATAGAGCTCATTGGTATGAGCTATGATACTGAAATAAAGATTGCCAAATTAGAGGAGGAAGAAGCTTTAGAAGAGGAGGAAGAAGAAGAAAACCTCGAGCCTCGTCCACCAGTAGTTACAATAATGGGACATGTTGACCATGGAAAAACATCACTCTTGGATGCAATTAGAGAAACGAATGTAATTGCAGGAGAAGCTGGCGGGATAACTCAGCATATTGGGGCTTATCATGTTAAACATGAAAAGGGAACAATTGTTTTCCTCGATACACCGGGACATCATGCTTTTACTGCTATGAGAGCAAGGGGGGCGCAAGTAACTGATATCGTTGTGCTTATCGTTGCGGCTGATGATGGTGTTATGCCTCAGACAAAGGAAGCTATTGACCATGCAAGAGCGGCTGGTGTGCCTATTATCGTTGCTGTCAATAAAATTGATAAACCGAATGCCGACCCTCAAAAAGTAAGGACTGCACTTTCTGAACTTGGACTCGTTCCGGAAGAGTGGGGTGGCGACACAATATTCGTAGATATTTCAGCCAAGAAAAGAATCAACATTAATGATCTTCTTGAACTAATCCTACTGCAAGCTGAGCTTCTTGAACTAAAAGCCAACCCGAAGAGAAGAGCTGTTGGCACTATAATTGAGTCAAAACTTGATAAAAAAAGAGGACCTGTTGCTACTGTACTCATACAAAAAGGAACACTCAGAATAGGAGACCCATTTATAGCTGGCACGAATAGTGGTAAAGTGAGGGCTCTCTTCGATGATAAGGGGAAAAGACTTCTTTCCGCAGGACCATCAATGCCGGTTATGGTCTTGGGATTTTCAGGTGTTCCCGAAGCAGGAGACACTTTTACAGTGACGGAAGATGAGAAAGCAGCAAAACAAATGGCAATTATGCGCTTACAGAAGAAAAAGGAAGCTTCTTTCAGTGCCGCAAAAAAAATCACTCTTGAAGAACTTTCAGAGCAGATAAAAAGCGGTATAGCCAAAGAACTGAGGATAATTCTCAAAACCGATGTACACGGGTCAGCACAGGCAATAGAGGATTCTTTGAATAAATTATCTACCAGCGATGTCAAAGTCAAAATTATACATTCTGCAACAGGTGGAGTGAATGAAAGCGATGTGATACTTGCTTCTGCATCCAATGCCATCATCATCGGGTTTAATGTAAGGCCTTCTGCAAAAGCAGTTGCTTTGGCTGAACAAGAAAAGGTTGATATGCACTTCTATACTGTTATCTATGACTTGATTGATGAAATGAAATCTACTATGGAAGGTCTTCTTGAACCAAGGATAAAAGAGCAGCAAATAGGAAGAGCTCAGGTAAGAGAAGTCTTTCATATCAGTAAAGTTGGTAAAGTTGCCGGCTCATATGTGCTTGATGGTAAGATTGAAAGAAATTCAAATGTGAGATTAGTTAGAGATAATGTAATAATTTATGAAGGGAAGCTTGCCTCTTTGAAGAGATTTAAAGATGATGTAAAAGAAGTCCCCGCGGGCTATGAATGTGGAATAAGAATTGAAAATTTCAATGACATAAAGGTTGATGATATTATAGAAGCTTTTGTAAGGGAAGAAGTTAAAAGAAAACTTTAGTCACACGGATACCTTTCTATGACAGTGGGAGTTTTAAAAATAACCCTGCTGATACCCGGAAGCAGATCTTTGAAGACTAAGCGTCAGATTGTGAGAAGTATAAAAGAAAAAATCAAGGGCAAATTCAACATATCGATAGCTGAAGTAGGAGACCAGGATTTGTGGCAAAGGTGTGAGTTAGGCATTGCAGCCGTCAACAGCAGCAGAAAATTGGTAGAAAGTATGATTGATAAGATCATAAATAACATAGAACTGAATGGAAATGTACGCATTATAGACTGCCAAAGGGAAATTTTATAACTCAAAGAATATTCTTAACAGATAAAAACAATGTTCAGCCGAATTGATAGAGTAAATTCTCTTATAAGAGATGAAATCTCTATAATCATTGCAAGAGAGGTAAAAGACCCGAGAATACGCATGGTTACAATAACTTCTGTTGAAACGACCAAAGACCTTTCATTGTCAAAGGTTTTTTTCAGCTCAGTTACAGAAGAAAATAAAGAAGAATTGATTAAGGGGCTTGAAAGCGCATCGGGATTTATAAGAAAATGTCTTAAAAAGAATCTCGTCCTCAAGAGAATACCACAATTGGCGTTTGTCTATGATTCTTCAGCTGAATATGGAGATAAAATCAATAACATCTTAAAATCCTTGAAGGATGAAAACGCTGAAAAATAATTTTAGAAAAGTTGAAAAATTGCTTGAAAAATGCAGTACAGCCATTATTTCTACTCATAGAAATCCTGATGCAGACGCAATTGGTTCTGAACTTGCCTTTTATTATCTCCTCAAAAAAAAGGGAATCGATGCAGAAATCGTAAATTTTTCTCCGTTGCCTGAAAACTTAAGATTTTTGCCTGATTCAGACAGGATAAAGCAACAGAAGAGAATACATAATAAATATGATATCGCCATCATTCTCGATTGCGAAAGCCCTGAAAGAAACGGCTATGTAATAAAAAAGGATAAGATCAAATATCCAATTCTTTATATCGACCATCATAAGACAAACCCAAATGACCCGGAAAATAATATCATTAATCCATTAGCGTCTTCGACATCAGAAATCATTTATTATTTGGTAAAACATCTAAAAGTGGATATTGACGAAAAAATTGCCACCTGCCTCTTTACTGGAATTTTCTTTGATACAGGAGGATTGAGATATTCCAATGCATCTAAATCAACTTTCAAGGTATGTTATGAACTTGTTAAAAAAGGTATTTCTGTAAGGGAAATATCAAAAAACATATTTGAAAACAGACGCATCAATTCACAACACCTACTCGCTATTGCTCTGTCCCGCCTGAAAACGACTGTAAATAAAAAAGTTTGCTGGACTTATTTAACAGTAAAAGATTTTAATAAAACCAATGCAGACAACAATGATACAGAGGGATTTATAGACAGGATCAATGAAACTGAAGGAATAGATGTGAGCATTTTTTTTAAGGAAATAGCTGAAAATATGACAAAAGTAAGCCTTCGCTCAAATGACAAATATGATGTTTCGGAAGTGGCGATTCATTTCGGAGGTGGAGGACATAAAAACGCATCAGGATTTATTTATAACGAAAGTTTAAAAAATACTATCAAACTCGTTCTCAATGAAATCTGTAAGGATGCCTGAGCAAACATTCAAAGTTGATTCCAAGTTTTTCCCCACTGGTGACCAGCCAAAAGCAATCAAAGAATTGGCAAATGGTGTGCTTAATAATATTAAGGCGCAGGTACTACTTGGAGTTACCGGGTCGGGAAAAACATATACAGTGGCAAAAGTTATTGAAGCAGTCCAAAAACCCACTCTTGTAATTGCCCACAACAAAACACTGGCGGCTCAGCTATACACTGAGTTTAAATCTTTTTTTCCTAACAACGCCGTTGAATATTTCGTCAGCTATTATGATTATTACCAACCTGAAGCATATATTCCCCAAACAGATACATATATTGAAAAAGAAACATCTATAAATGAAGATATTGAAAAAATGCGCCACAGAGCAACAAGGGCAATTCTTGAAAGAAAAGATGTCATTGTTGTGGCAAGTGTGTCCTGTATTTATGGCCTTGGTTCTCCTGAAACTTATGATGCAATGCATTTTTCTGCATCAGTAGGCAAAAGAATGACCAGAGAAGAGATAACTGAAAAACTCGTAGATATCCAATATTCGAGAAATGATATAGACTTTAAAAGAGGAACATTCAGGGTAAGAGGCGATGTTATAGACATATTTCCTGCCTATGAAGATGACGGAGTAAGGATTGAGTTGTTTGGTGATGAAGTGGAGAGAATATATCTCTTTGACCCTTTGACAGGGAAGAAAAAAGGAATGACAGATTTTGTTACTATCCATCCCAACAGCCATTATGTAACCTTTCCTGATAGATTGAAATCCGCAATAGAATCTATATCAGCGGAGCTTGAAGAGCGCGTTGCATGGTTTCTTGAAAGAGGGAAGACTTTAGAAGCGCAGAGATTGAAGCAAAGAACTTTATACGACATTGAAATGATCAAGGAGATAGGATTTTGTCAAGGGATTGAAAATTATTCGAGGCATTTAGATGGAAGAAAGCCCGGTGAACCTCCAAATACGCTTCTTGAATATTTTAAGGAGGATTTTTTGATTATAATAGATGAAAGTCATGTAACTGTGCCTCAGATTGGCGGTATGTATAGAGGAGACTATTCCAGAAAAAAATCACTCGTCGATTTTGGTTTTCGTCTTCCATCGGCACTTGACAACAGGCCTCTGACATTCGAAGAATTTGAAGAAAGGATAAAAAATGTAATCTTTGTTTCGGCTACCCCAGGTCCTTATGAGTTGAATGCGGCTCAAGGCAGAGTCATAGAACAGATAGTGCGTCCAACCGGGCTTATCGACCCTGAGGTGCTTGTAAAACCGGCGAGAAATCAGGTTGACGATCTTTTTGAAGAAATAAGAAAAAGGACTGCCAAAGGAGAAAAGATTCTTGTTACGACTTTGACAAAAAGAATGGCTGAAGACTTGACAGACTACTATAGGGAAGCAGGAATTAGGGTAAAATATCTTCATTCTGAAATTGATACTTTGGACAGAATTAGAATTATTCGCGATCTTAGAATGGATAAATTCGATGTATTGATAGGAATAAATCTTTTAAGAGAGGGGCTTGATATTCCAGAAGTTACATTGGTTGCAATCCTTGATGCAGACAAAGAAGGTTTTTTAAGGTCTGAAACATCTCTCATACAGACTGCTGGCAGAGCGGCAAGAAACATAAATGGACAGGTAATAATGTATGCAGATACTATAACCGGTTCAATGGAAAGGGCTATCAGCGAAATGCAGCGGCGACGCCATATACAGGAAGAGTATAATAAGAAATATTCAATCGAGCCAAAGTCCATTGAAAAAGAAATATCTGAAACAGTAAGAGAGATGTGTGAAAGAGACTATTATGAAATACCCTGTGAGGAAGAAGTAATGAGCAGAGAAGAGGAGGATATGAAAAAATCCATACCTGAACTGGAAGAACTGATGAAGAACGCTGCTGAAATGCTCGACTTTGAGACAGCTGCCTATTATCGAGATTTGATAAGAAAAAAAGTGAGTTGAGAATCAAAGATAACGAATTTTAAAGTCTGCTTTTTTTCCGTCTATTTCTAAAATTCCTATGCTTTCACCTATCCCATTTCTATTATTGGAAGCAGAACCGGGATTTAAAAATCTTTTTCCATTGAAAATCTTTTCGCATGGAATATGTGTATGTCCGAATATTATGATGTCTTCATCTTCAAATTCCTTGTCTATCCTTTCTATCAAGTCGTAAGGAGGCCCCCAGCCATGAATGATTCCAACCCTTAATTTTTCTACTGATAGAGTTTTTTTATATGGATAATGGGAGCGAACTTCATCATTATCCATATTGCCAGAAACTCCTATAAGAGGAATTCCTGAAATTGCTTCAATAGATAATGCTGCTTCGATTGATGTAAAATCACCTGTATGGACAATAAAATCAAAGTGCTTTGCTTCGGATTTTAGCATATTCTTTAATTTGCCGCCAATTTTCCCTCTACTATGAGT
>RFHX01000036.1 GCA_003695725.1 Candidatus Schekmanbacteria bacterium | reverse complement strand
GGTATAACATTGTCCATAGCCGCATTTATGACCTTTTCAACATCCTATGAAATACTTTTCTTTGTTATACTTACAGGATACTGCATCTTCAAAAAACCTGAAAAAGCGAAAGGAATGATTATTTCTCTCTTTGCGGCAGGTGCTGTAGTTTTGATTTTCTATCTTACTCTTTATCTTCTTACAGGTTATGATGTGCTGGCAGCTTTAGAGGAAGCACGAAATAAAGATTTAACAAATTACAGGCCTGCTTTTTACAGCTTGAAGGATTACTTCTATTCCCGAACTTCAAACTTCATAGGTTATCTGTCATTTATGGGATTTGCCTCTTCTGGAATCTTTTGTTTCTATCTCTCAAAAAAGATACGCAAACTCAAATGTGGAAATACATTGCTTAGGTCGGTAATTTATGTGGCTATTATCACTATGTTTGAAATGAATTTGGGTGGATTGTATAACTATGAAACAGGTCGCATATGGATTTATCTATCGCCCCTTTTCTTATCGCCTATCGCTGAAACACTTGAAATCGCATCAGATTCGACTGGAATTAATTATTTCGATGTCCAGCTCCTTTCTTTGAATTTTATACAGACGCTTATTGCAGAAATACTCTTATTTACCTTTTGGTAGGTATAAATTCATTCAATCTATTCGATGCAAATCACCATCTCCATGATTTCCACAATGTTTATAATCGTCAAATTCACAGTGAAGCCCGTAAGATACGCGAATATCGTGAAGCCCTTGTGAGACGCGAATATAATATTCCAAAGAGGGTTGTCTTCTCTTATAAAAAGCCGAACCTTTTACAGGGCGCCATACTAAACCCATCATGGCAACACCTCTTTTTGCCAAAAACTCACATCCTTCAAGATTTGATTTTAGCGCTTCATCTTCTGTGCTAAATCCATTGTCAGCTGCAAGTTCAACGCCTAAAACGATATTAGTTGCAACAAGTCCTTTACCAAAAATTCCCACTGCATCGATTAGACTCTTCACCCAGTTGTCCCATCCTACATATTTGGCTTTGCCGGGACATATTTCAGCAAAAAGATTTCTATCCCATACTTCTATATCCGGACAGTACATCATTGCCTTGGTTTCGTCGTATATCTTTTTAACCTGTTTTTTTGAAAAAGCACAGCTCGTGAGCTGTAATGGAATACGAGGGCTTTCAAAATTATCGCCAATTGCCTGTATCACTTCTATATATCTTGCCACCTCATCATCAAAAGGCTCTTTGCCGTTGGGATTTGCTCCGCCAGTCACAGTTATCATTGAAAATCTGCCGGGCTCTTTCATCGCTTCTTTTATGGTTTCCCTTATGTCTTCTGCTTCGTAAATTCCCTTATCAAGCTGTTTCCGTTCTTTAAATAGAGCATTGATGGAACAAAATTTACATTGGTTGCCTTTTTCCCAAAAGTGACAATAACGATCTGTCCATATATTCAGTACCTGTGGTCTAAACATCCCAATCTTTTCCATTGGAATGCCTGATGATGTTGTTTCACCAAAAAAACGGGGGCGGGGACAAAACTCTGTTTCCTCAACAAACTCACCTTTGTAGAAGATACCTAATTTTCCATTATGAAAATCGATTGTATAATGGTCGTCAGGCATACATTCGCCAGCCGCCGTCATCACTGATGTACCGTCTTTTAAAATAAATGGTCCGGGATATCTGCCAAATTCTTCAATCACTCTATCTGAATACAAAACTCCCCGGCGATATAGGTCTATTTTCAGGATTGTAAATTTTGGGAATGCAGGATATTTCTGAACAGCTTCATAAAATGTCAAATCATTTTCCATAATCGACTTTTAGCAATTCACATTTGGATTTTCAATTTAACAATAATATTTTTCATAGTTATTAAATGGCAAATTCATCCTTAAAATTTTAAAATCCAAATTCACCAAGGAGGTCTCGATTTATATATTCCTCTGAATTCATTCTTTCCATCGCTTTTTCATTAGTAAGCCAATCAATCTTCGCACCTGTTTTATTATTTTTAAGTATTTCTTCTACAAGAAAGGGGGTAACTGTTTCCACCTTGTCAGCCAACATATTGTAAATTGGTTTTACTTCAGCAAGTTTTTCAGGTGACATCTTTCTCAATCCATTTAGCATAAAATCTGTTACAACCATTCCGGGACCAAGAGTGCCTATTTGCACAGGTGTGTCTTTTGCTTCTTCAATTACCGATTCTGTGAAATAACGGACAGCTCTCTTAGTTGTCCCATAAACAGTCATTCCCGGACGCATCATATCACTGCTTCCAAAACCTTCCATATTATAAATCTGTCCACCACCCTGCTCTATCATTCCTTTCAATGCAATTTTTGTTCCAAATATGAGACCTGTTATATTTGTATTTATTGTTGCATATATCTCTTCCGGGTCAAGCTCCCATAACATAACCATACTTGTATCTCTTCCTGCATTGTTTATCCAAATATCAACCTTACCAAATTTCGCTTTTGCGCTATCCCATAAATCTTGAACTTGCAATATATTGCAAACATCACAAGTTTTTCCTAATACTTTATCTGTGCCAAATTTTTTTTCCGCCCTTGCAACCTCTTCTGTAAGTTTATTCTTATTTCTACCGCTGATTACAACGGAACATCCTCTTTTCAAAAATTCCAGAGCAAGTCCCAATCCAATCCCTTTTGTGCTTCCAGTTATAACAACTGATTTCATAATTTCGCTCCTCCTATTACGATTCAAAAATCCTCCTTAATTCATAACTAACATTTTTGTTACAAAATGCAAATTAAAGCTTTGTTGAATTTTTCTTTGAATATTCAAAAAGTTATACTTTATAATATTTGTAGGTGTAGGTATTAAACCTTTTCTGAGAAAAAGGTTTATGGCGCAAATAACGAGTATAGATTTTTTTTTAAGGATTAGAAAAAGATATAGAGAGCTCAAAGTATGGAAATCGGCTCTAAAATCTCTTCTTAAAGACAATAGAAAAACCATAACCCCAATCCTTAAATATGCTCATTCTCTAATTATAAAAAATCTCAATCTTCCACCTCCTATGCATCTCTCCAAAGCTATTGACCCTGTAATTGGATTAGCTGGAGAAGCGCTCTATTTGGCAAAGGCTATTGGAGCTGAAAAATGGGTTGATAACTTTTTGATGACATTAAATATTAGAAGGAATTTTATACTTCAAAATATTCTTTCCATAAGATTATATTCCGAAAAACAGATTGCCTATATTTATTTCTTGATAATTTTAATGCTGCGTCTTGAGAATTATTTACCGAAATTTTTTGAAATTTCACTTGAACAGAATTTATCTCATAAACTGCTACAATTCATAAGATATCTTAATTTCCATTATATGAATAAAATAGAAAACACTTATCTGAAGAAAATTTTACATCATAGAACTG